>JAFTEI010000121.1 GCA_017453965.1 Lachnospiraceae bacterium | reverse complement strand
TTTAAGTTTTACCGCTCCGTACAGCTGATACAGGGGTCTATAGTTACGACCATTATCGGCACGTCCGCCATGTCGCAGCCCTGCAGTATCTTCGTAAGGGCGGGGATATTCGCGAAGGTAGGTGTTCTTATCCTCATTCTGGTCAGGAATTTCTTTCCATCTCCCTTGACATAGTAGCAGGCCTCACCTCTGGGCTGCTCTATCCTCGACATATATTCGCCGTTCGGGAAACCCTTTACCGGCGTATCGAAGGGGCCGTCGGGTATCTTGCTCACGGCCTGCTTAATCAGCTCTATCGACTGGAATATCTCCCCGAGTCTGACCTCCGTCCTGGCGTAGCTGTCACCCTTGTCGCTGGTAATGATCTCGAAATCCAGGTCGTCATAGGCCGCATAGCCCATCTTTCTCGTATCCCTCTTGACTCCGCTGGCCCGAAGCATGGGTCCGCAGCAGCCCAGCTGCTCCGCCTCCGCAGCGGTCAGGACTCCCACTCCGCAAAGCCTGCTCTTCACAGCACTGTCTCCCAGGAAGGCCTTTGCAGCGACCCGTGTCTCCTTTGCTATCCCGTCCAGACGGGATACAAAACTCTTCAACATATCGTTGGGAATATCTCTTCTGGTTCCTCCGATCTTATTGATGGAGAATATGACCCTTCCCCCGCAGGACTCCTCAAACATATTGAGGATATCCTCCCTTATCCTCCAGGTATCCATGAAAAGGCTCTCAAAGCCAAAGGCATCCGCCAGCAGCCCCAGCCACAAAAGATGTGAATGGAGCCTCGAAAGCTCAAAAAGGATGGTCCTTAAATACTGGGCCCTCTCCGGAACCTCTATATTCATCACATGCTCAACAGCGTCCACATAGCCGAAGCCGTGCCCGAAGGAACAGATGCCGCAGGTACGCTCGGCAACATATACCATTTCGTTAAAATCCTTTTTTTCCACCAGCTTCTCAAGTCCCCTGTGTATAAAGCCAATGGAAGGGATAGCTTCTACAACCTTTTCATCCTCCAGGACCAGGTCGATATGTATGGGCTCCGGAAGCACCGGATGCTGCGGTCCGAAAGGAACTACACTTCTGTTTGACATATCTTTATCTCCTCAATTAAATGGGTCTTATCCCCGGTAATATCTGATCTACGCCTTCAGGAACTGCTCCGCTCCTTAAATCACTTAAACGGTGCCTTTTCGGCTGTCCTGTAAAGGCCTCCGCGGTAATCCAGCACCATGTCATCCACGTCTATGCCGAAGAGATCATGTATCTCGTTCTCATACAGAAAAGCAGCCCAATACAGGTGGGTAATACTGGGAATGGACTGTCCAGCTTCCACCGTATACCTCAAATGAGCCTCGTCGTATCTGTCTCCAAAGGTATAGAGGATCTCATAGGTATTTTCAGCGACCGTGGTTGCGCAGATCTGAATAAGCCTGAAATGTTCGCTCTTTAAATTCTGTACCTCACTCAGGATCGTATCGCTGGTAACTTCCTTTATTTCCATGGCTTATTCCCCCTTATTCCCCGGATTATCGTAGTGGACCTCGCAGGCCGCATGCTCCCTGGACTGGATACGCTTTTCGTCGAGTATGGCGATTGCCTTGCTGATCCCGTCTATAAGCGCCTCAGGCCGGACCGCACAACCCGGGACATAGACATCCACCGGTATGACCGTATCCGTTCCTCCGGAAATATTGTAGCAGTCCTTGAATATTCCGCCGTCACAGGCACAGATCCCCGCAGCCACGACCACCTTGGGGTCGGGCATCTGGGAATAGATCTGCTTCAATACCGAGGAGCTCTGGGCGTTGACACCTCCGGTCACTACCAGTATGTCCGCATGCTTGGGATTACCCGTATTAAATATTCCAAATCTCTCCACATCATAAACAGGAGTAGTAGCCGCCAGAACCTCTATATCACAGCCGTTGCAGCTGGATGCATCGTAATGCAGGAGCCACGGCGATTTAGACATTTTCATATCCATAAAATTCCCTTTCTGAACCCTCGATTCTTATAATTTCACTGCCGTCCTAAGCATATCCAGCAGAAGTACATTTGCTCCTCCGAAGACAAAGGTCACAGCCCATGTGCTCCACAGCATGACATTCCATTTGACCCTCGGAAAGATATTGTCTATCAGAAGGATTATGAAATATACAACAGAGCAGACCAAAAGCGCCACCAGGTAACTCCAGGGGTTCTTATATACAAAGAACAGACCGACTACCGCCATATTGAGGACGCTGGCGTAGAGCTCGGCCAGCTCCATTATTCCAAGTACATTTCCCGAAATATCCTGTGTAAGTCCCTTGACCATCTCTTGGTGCGCATGGTGGGAGGTGGACAGGTCGAAGGGCGATTTACGACACTTGATTATAAGTATGAAAACATAGCCGATAAAAATTCCCGGTATCTGAAGGATCGCAGGCTTGTCCATGCTGATCACGTCTGCGACGTTAAAGCTCTTGCTTACCATATAAAACCCGATTGCCGTAAGAAGGGTCATGGGTTCATATGCCATTATGGATAGCAGCTCTCTTTGAGAACCCAGATTCGAATAGGGCGAATTCGTGGAGCAGGCTGCCAGGATAAGGAATACATCCGCAAGGGTAAGGGCGAAGAATACCAGAAGTATATCGCTGCCCGCAAAAAAGATGCAGCCTGTAAACACCTGGAATATCAAAAATGCCACGACCATAGCCGTCTGTACCCTGTTAACGATCGTGGCCTCTTTTCTGAAAAGCTTTACCAGATCGTAGAGGGGCTGTAAAAACGGAGGACCCTGCCTGCCCTGCATACGCGCGGT
>JAFTEI010000120.1 GCA_017453965.1 Lachnospiraceae bacterium | reverse complement strand
GCCACAAAGTATATCACGCAATTTCGTAAGTTACAACTTTTTGTTAAAATTATGACAGAGATACGCAGAGAAATGATTTTTAGGCGAAAATTACTACCAATATATAGAATAGGAGATCACAAATGGAACAGTATTCAGTGACGGGAATGTCCTGTGCGGCCTGCCAGGCCAGGGTTGAAAAGGCTGTCAGCAAGGTGCCGGGAGTAACGAGCTGTGCAGTCAGTCTGCTGACGAATTCAATGGGAGTTGAGGGCGAGGCTGTTGCCGAAGAGATAATAAAGGCCGTGGAGAACGCGGGATACGGGGCGGCACCGATGAATAACGCGCGTTCTTCGGGAAAGATCTCCCATGCCGCGGAGGAAGAGCTGCTCAAGGATAAGGAGACTCCGGTGTTAAAGAGGAGATTGCTGTCCTCCCTGGTATTTTTGATCGCCCTGATGTATTTTTCGATGGGGCATATGCTTCTGGGCCTGCCGCTTCCCGCTTTTTTTGAAGGGAATCACGCAGCCATGGGGCTTGTACAGCTTCTGCTCACAGTGATCATAATGGTGATAAACCAGAAATTTTTTATCAGCGGGGTCAAAAGCGTGATACATGGAGCTCCGAATATGGATACTCTCGTGGCGATGGGTTCGGGAGCGTCCTTTATATACAGTGTATATGCTCTTTTTATGATGACAGATGCTATTGTACGCGACGGCGCAGAAGCCGGGGCAGTCTGGATGAATGAATTCTACTTTGAATCCGCCGCAATGATATTGACGCTGATCACGGTTGGAAAAACGCTGGAGGCGCATTCCAAGGGAAAAACGACGGATGCGCTCAAGGGATTGATGAAGCTTGCACCAAAAACAGCCGTTATTATTAGAAATGGCGCTGAGACGGAGGTTCCGATAGAAGAGGTTCAAAAGGGAGATGTCTTCGTCGTGCGTCCCGGGGAAAATATTCCAGTAGACGGAGAGGTGGTCGACGGCAACAGCGCTGTCAATGAGGCGGCGCTCACAGGCGAGAGCATTCCCGTGGACAAGGCGGAGGGCGACCGCGTGTCGGCTGCTACGTTAAATCAGTCAGGCTTCTTAAAATGCCGGGCAACCAGAGTGGGAGAGGATACCACGCTTGCGCAGATAATCAGGATGGTTTCCGATGCTGCCGCGACGAAGGCGCCGATAGCCAAGATCGCTGACAGAGTTTCGGGCGTATTTGTTCCGGTCGTTATCGGTATCGCGCTCGTTACTACGGCTGTGTGGTGCCTTGTGGGGAAGGAGTTTGGCTACGCACTGGCAAGAGGGATCTCGGTATTGGTGATAAGCTGTCCCTGTGCACTCGGCCTGGCCACTCCGGTGGCGATAATGGTAGGCAACGGGCTCGGGGCCAGAAACGGTATAATGTTTAAAACGGCGGTCTCTCTGGAGGAAACCGGTAAGGTGCAGATCGTTGCCCTCGATAAGACCGGCACGATCACCAGGGGGACTCCGGATGTGACGGATATCGTTCCGGCGGAGGGCGTAACGGAGGAGAAGCTGGTCAGGAAGGCCTACTCTCTGGAAAAGCTCAGTGAACATCCGCTGGCGGGAGCCATCGCAGGATATGCGTCCGGCTTGGGGCTCGTGGCCGATGAAGTGTCGGACTTTACCGCGCTCGCGGGAAACGGTCTGAGAGGAACAGCGGAAGGAAGGCGCCTGACAGGAGGGAAGCTCGATTTTGTCGGAAAAACAGCTGTTATCAGTCGGGAGCTTAAAGAAAAGGCTGAGGAGCTGGCTTCACAGGGAAAAACTCCGATGTTTTTCGCGGAAGATGACGCTATACTGGGAATTATAGCGGTGGCGGATACGATAAAGGAGGACAGCGCGGAGGCCATAAGTGAGCTGAGGAATATGGGCATCCACGTTGTAATGCTTACGGGAGACAACCGCAGGACGGCAGAGGCCATAGGTGCGCTGGCCGGAGTGGATGAGGTGATTGCGGGGGTTTTGCCCGACGGCAAGGAGAGCGTTATACGTGAGCTTAAGGCCAGGGGAAAGACCGCCATGGTGGGCGATGGCATCAATGATGCGCCCGCGCTTACCAGGGCGGATATGGGCATCGCGATAGGCGCGGGAACGGATATAGCGATAGATGCGGCGGATGTCGTGCTGATGAAGAGCGAATTAAGGGATGTGCCCGCGGCAGTGCGTCTTAGCCGCGCTACCCTTAGAAATATTCATGAAAACCTGTTTTGGGCGTTTATTTATAATATAATAGGAATACCACTTGCCGCCGGGGTATTTATAAAGCTGTTTGGCTGGGAGCTCAATCCGATGTTCGGAGCAGCCGCAATGAGCCTGTCCAGCTTCTGCGTGGTCACGAACGCGCTGCGGCTCAATCTTTGCAGGCTATATGACCCGTCAGGGGACAGGAGACTTAAAAACGCAGTTATTACAGATGCTCAGGGGAAGCTGTTATCAATTAAAGATGAAGATAAAAAGGAGGAAACAAGAATGACAAAGACACTGAATATTGAGGGAATGATGTGCCCGCACTGCGAAGCCACCGTTAAAAAGGCGCTTGAGGGGCTGGACGGCGTAAAGGCAGCCGAGGTAAGCCATGAAAAAGGGACTGCTGTTGTAGAGCTCGAATCTGAGGTGGCTGAAGGAGAGCTTAAGAAGGCAGTAGAGGATAAAGATTACAAAGTCATCTCAATAGTGTAAATGCAGGCGAATAACTGCCCCATAGTGCACAAATAACAGCAGATACTCAAAAACGTTATAATTGTTTTTCACAAATCTATTTAAAATAACGACCGATACCGCTAAAGACTTCCTATCAAATTGCCGATATGTATGTCAGAAGACAAAAATCATGGAGGATATAGTTAAGTGGCATCATCTTCGGTCAATGTAATTGCACATAATTTATCTGCGATGTTCTCTGACAGATGAATGCCTACGCTATGGGGATTTCCAACGCGAATTGCCGTACTTACGAGGCAGCGCTCAGGACGATTGACCTCGTCAGGGATGCAGATATGTATGTGGCGAGAAAGCGCTCGATCTACGGCGGCCTGCAGAACCGTTATGAGCACTCAATCAAGATCAACAATAATACCAGCGAAAATCTGCACGGGGCAGAGTCACTTATTCGCGACACCAACATGGCCGACGAAATGGTCCGCTTTTCCAACCTGAATATAATCCAGCAGGCAGGGCAGTCGATGCTGACCCAGGCCAATCAGTCGAGGGATTTTATACTTTCTCTGCTGGGTTAAATAATAAGTTAAATCAAAATACCGTTTTCCCATGGAGGGGCTGATTTTTGTGAGAGATCAGCCCTATTTTGGTGAAAAAGTGTAGAAAATGCCAGTTTTAACTAAAGATTTGATATAATCTGCCGATATATATATTGAAGTTATTTTGACAGAGGGGACGGATTTAGATGGGTTCTGTGCTAAACGTTATTCAACACAATATGATGGCAATGTTTACGGACAGGCAGCTTGGAATTACAGGTAATGGCAAGGTTAAATCTACAGAAAAGCTGTCGTCCGGATATAAAATAAATCGCGCGGCCGATGATGCGGCCGGCCTTTCCATTTCTGAAAAAATGCGTCGCCAGATAAGAGGACTTAACCAGTCGGCCAGCAATGCCAAAGACGGTGTGTCGTTGGTACAGACGGCGGACGGGGCCCTGGCAGAGGTTCACGATATGCTGCACCGAGGCAGCGAGCTGGCCATTAAGGCGGCAAATGGTACCCTGTCTGATAATGATAGATACCTGGTCGATCAGGAAATACAGGAGCTTAAAAGGGAAATTGACCACAGCACTCTTTCTGCCAAGTTCAATGAGCTTAAGCTCTTTCCTGAGGATGGCTGCAGAGTTTCGCCGGAAGCAGCAGGCTATGTCCGCCCGGAGGGCTCGGTAAACGATCCGAGATATAACTGGAAGACCGGAAAATTCGACTATCAGGTAAGCTTTAATGCCGATGGAAGTATTGGAAAGGTCGTATCTTCTGAACAAACGGATGCGGCTGAGGGCGCAGGCGGCACGGGGACGTCATCATCTTATTCTGTGCTTGCTGATAAAATAATCAATGAGTACGTACCGAACGCTGTAAATCAGATCTTGAACACATTTCCCTCGCTGAGTACGGGAGTTGATTTTTCTTCAATGAATATGTCATTGGATATAGAATATATAGATGGCGAGAGCAACAAATTGGCTTTTGTCCGGGGATGGTTTTACAGTTCGCCTGACAGGTGCAGCTCCCTGGAATTGTGGGTAGATGCAGCTGATTTTAATTCCGAAAGCACTGCCGAGGATTCCCCTGATGCAGCAATGCTCGAATCCACGCTGGCGCATGAACTTATGCACGCGGTGATGGATGTGGCCCTGCCCGATGGAATGTTTATAAACGGGACGCCCGGAGATTTCACGACCTGGTTTAAAGAGGGAACGGCTCAGCTTGCAGGGGGCGGATTTCCGACCAACTGGAATTGGGAGCTTGAAAATTACATTCAGAATTTAAGCTCGGAAAACGACGATCATCTGGACACGGATATTGCAAATTACTTAGGAAGAGGAGATGATTATAACGGTACTGATGAAGATTTTACAGTAGAAAACCGGCCTTACGGACATGGGTATCTGGCTGCTGCCTATATAGGATATCTGGCTTCGGGCTCACCTAATGTGACGGGCGCCAATATAGCCTCCGGAATGAACAGTGTTTTTCAGCGGCTGAGAGACGGAGAAAAATTGGAGGATGCCGTAAAAAATTCGACCGGAACGGAGTTGGCCGATATAGTCAAGTCCATAAATCAGACCGGAACTGCTTCGGAAAATGCGGAAGCGGTCACCTTTGTAAGAAAGCTTACCTATGCGGCTACCGCAAACAGGTCTAAGGGAGCCGGCTCCGTTATAACGCCGTCGCTTAGCACCGGGGGCAGTGCGATATTGGCAAATACAGCCACTCCTGCGACCTCGCCATTGAATATAGATACCTCCAAGGTAAATTATCCTGAAACTTCCTCAGGGGGTTCCGGCATACAGTCTTATGGCAATAATGGAATATCGCTGCACGTAGGGGCGGATTCCTATTCTTCAAATAAGGTGGATCTCCTGCTTTTCAGATTAGATACAGAGGGTCTGGGATTAGAGGAGACCAATACCCGGACCACGAAAAGCGCATATAAGGCGATGGATGAATTTCAGGGAGCCCTTTCAGTCGTAAGCTTTGTGAGAAGCTATTACGGAGCGGTTCAGAACAGGCTGGAACACACTATTAGAAATCTTGGGAATATCGTGGAAAATACTACATCCGCAGAATCTGCGATCCGCGATACCAACATGGCCGATGAGATGGTGCGGTTCTCCAACCTGAACATTCTTCAGCAGGCCGGGCAGTCGATGCTGACCCAGGCCAATCAGTCGAGGGATTTTATACTTTCTCTGCTGGGTTAAATAATAAGTTAAATCAACATACCGTTTTCCCATGGAGGGGCTGATTTTTGTGAGAGATCAGCCCTTTTTTGGTGAAATAGGGTAGAAAATGCCAGCTATAACTAAAGGCTTGATATAATCTGCCGATATATATTGAAGTTATTTTGACAAAGGAGACGGATTTAGATGGGTTCTGTATTAAACGTTATTCAGCACAACATGATGGCAATGTTTTCTGATCGTCAGTTAGGAATCACCACCAATAATAAAGCTAAATCTACAGAGAAATTATCTTCCGGCTACCGAATCAACCGCGCAGCAGACGACGCGGCAGGATTGTCTATTTCTGAAAAAATGCGCAAGCTCATAAGAGGGTTGGATCAGGGAAGTGAGAATATCAAGGACGGGATCTCTATGGTTCAGACTGCTGACGGGGCGTTAGACGAGATTACCAATATTCTGCAAAGAATGAACGAACTTACTATCAAGGCCTATAATGGTACTAATTCGCAATCTGACAGAACAAGTATCCAAGAAGAGATAGTGCAGCTGAAAAATGAGATAGAAAGAACATCTGAAACGGCAAAATTTAACGAACTGTATCTATTAAAAGGAAATCCCATTAGAGGTGAGTATGAGGAAATCAGGACACCTAAGAGTACTGAGTATGTTTGGCGTGATGTGCTTATCGACAAGGTTGCCCCGGACTGGCTTGTTAAGGATGATCAACTGGTAAAGCATGAAGACTATACCGGGACACAGGAAACTACCGCTCAGGAACTCATGCTTACTTATGAACTACACGGAGAGGGTAATTACGATTATATGTATTATGGATTAGATCAGGGGCCTATTACAATGAATGGGATCACATATCGACATGCTGGAACCTTTTCGCCGGACATTAAAAACAATGCGTCGGCAAAATTAAGCTTTCGGCAAATTGCCGATTCATCAAGCCTTGGTGAGTTGTTTTCAAATACTATGGATCTTTTGGGGGTCAGCGTTGGGGCACCTTGCAGTACATGTCATGACAGAGCTTCTTTTTTTGGGATATCCTATGAGGGGACGGTTGGTGATTTTTCCGCTGCTGTTACGAGCTTCAGCAAAAACGGATATTATCCTAATGCGTATTTGCCGAAAGCACGTCTGGATCTTCCTTCAGTAAAGATAAGCTGGGATGGAAAGGAAGTTGGGATCTTTGATGCCATAAAATCTATGATGAAGCAGGAAGAGGAGACGGGAAATGTAGATGTAGATAAAAATAAAGAGTTGGCAAAAACGGTTGCTAAAGCGGTTCGTGATGCATCAGTGGCAAAAATGTCCAAATCTGGAACGCCTGCCATGAATAAACATTTTGACAGAATAATGGCTTCAGGTGAGTATGATATGATAATTTATGACTATAGGGACACTAATACCTTGGTGCAAAATACATACGATGAAGAGGGCAATTTAATAAGTGCGGAAGATACAAGTAAGGCAGATTCCTATATGTTGAAGTGGTCAAGTGTAAGCATGAAATTTAAAGAAGAAGTAGAAATCCCGGAGACTGTCAAAAGAGAATATGTAGAGTATGAAGAAGCCATAAGGATTCAGTGCAGTGATCAACAACGCGATTATATTCCTATAAGACTGCCAAAAATTGATCTTGATACATTGGGGATAAGGGATTATCAGGTAAATGGATATACCACTAAATTAATTAAGGATGATGAGGATTATTATAAACGCCATAAAGAATGGGAAGAAGATTATACTGATAACGTTACGACGGAAACGGTTGTAAGAGATGTACCTAATTATGTGACCGTATTCCAAAACGGAGAGCCTCAGCTTATACAAAAAGGAACTAAACAAGTGACATCTACAATATATAAACATAATATTGTTCATAATGGGGAAGAACCTCAAATAGATCCTTCAAAAAGAGTATATAAAACTTATTATGATCCGTCAGATGTGTCGTTGATTGAAGATGCTTTGAAGCGTGTAACCGATCAGAGAAGTTATTTGGGTGCCATACAGAATCGTTTGGAGCATTCTTATGATAATAACCAAAATAAGCTTGAAAATACCACAGCGGCAGAATCGCGTATCCGTGACACTGATATGGCTTCGGAGATGGTCAGATTTTCGAATTATAACATTCTCCAGCAGGCCGGACAGTCGATGCTGACCCAGGCCAATCAGTCCAGGGATTTTATCCTTTCCCTGCTGGGCTAAGAAACAAGTCAAATAAATATACCGTTTTCCCCTGGAGGGCTGATTCGTGTGAGAGATCAGCCCTCTTTTGGTGTAGCCAAACGCCACCCTCGAAGCGGGTAAGGTGCGATAGTCGCCGCTCTGTTTGACAGAATTATAAAATATCGATAATTTTTAATATTTTTTCCTTTGTAGCGTTATCTTTATATTGAAGGCGGGACAGTATCGCGTGATCCACAGAGGAGCTTGCTTCTTTTTGGTAGGTATACTCATTAAAGATAAAGTAGTCCACACTGCATCGCAGCAAATTGGCTATTCTAATCAGGATGCAAAGGGATGGATGAGCTCTTCCACACTCAATATTAGAAATGTGGCTGGGATTTACGTTGAGCTTATCGGCAAGATAGTCTTGTTTCATATTCAAAGCGGTTCTCCGTTCGCGTATTTTTTCCCCGATAAGCTGAAAATTGAGTTCGTCCATTCAAAATTCCCCTTATAGCAAATGTTTTTTGGCCAGTTTTGTAATCCGTATGATTAACTCTACTTTTGAATACAGAATTATAAAATGTGCTATAACTAATCTATATTAGCCCTAGCTAAAGTTTTATATATTTTTCTCCGATATAAAATTCAAAGATATTTACCAGGGAGGGTATCAAAATGGGTTCTGCGCTTAATGTCATTCAGCACAATATGATGGCAATGTTTTCTGACCGCCAGCTAGGAATCACCACCAATAATAAAGCTAAATCTACAGAAAAATTATCTTCCGGCTACCGAATCAACCGCGCAGCAGACGATGCGGCAGGGTTGTCGATATCGGAGAAAATGCGAAAGCGTATCCGGGGTTTAAATCAGGGTACTGAAAATATGCAGGATGGCGTATCTTTGTGTCAGATAGCAGACGGAGCTTTGGCGGAGGTCGATGATATGCTTCATCGTATGACAGAGCTTTCAATCAAGGCGGCGAATGGAACGTTATCTGAAAACGACAGACATGATGTCCAGAAAGAAATGAATGAGCTGATGAAAGAAGTAGACAGGGTAGCGGACGCAACCAGTTTTAATGAATTCATCCACCCACTAAAGGGTAAAAGTATCGAAAATGTTACGATAGCGGGCGATAAAGTTCATTTTGATAATATTGTTTTACCCAAATTTGATTTTTCAAATACTTCAATGATGAAATGGCCGTTTAAAGATGGAGATAATGCAACAACAATGAGACTTAAGGCGATGGTCAGTGGTACTGGTACAGCCCTGGATAATAGTGCTTATTCGCTCATATATGAGGATGGGTTGACGAACGAGTCGGCTATTATTATGGGTGGAAATGATGCCAATGGGAATGCTTTTTATGGAGAAAAAGTCCGTTATGAAGAGATGACTGTAGATAGTGGTTCTGTACAGTTGAATGAAGAGACCCAGACACTTTCAAGAAGCTTTAGCTATGAGTCTTCGGATGTACCGGGATTATCCTTTAAGATTCATCAAAGCGTTACTTTGGATGCTGATAATAAATCATATAAAATTAACACATCGTTTGAAAATACCGGAACTGCGCACGTTAACGAGTATATGTTCCTGCAATATTTTGATACATCATATGGGGGAGATCACACGGGTGATTATAAGGAACAATATTTTAGCAATGGGGATGAAATAGAAAAGGAAACCGTGTTTAAAGTCACGGGGGAAAATGAGGTCTCCGTCTTGTCTGATCTGACTAAGATTTTTGGAGTTGGCTCGGAAATTGTCACAAAGTGGAATCAGTATGTAACTCAAATAGCGGGAAACCCGGTTTCTACCTCGCCGGAAATGCCTAATAGTATATCAATAGCGAATATAAAAGAACCTACGCTTCCATTCTCGGAGTATGTGGAGCTAAACCCTAAAGAAGGCTCATTTTTGGCCGTTGGAGAATATTCCAGCAGAGGGGATAATTGGGACTTTATTGAAAGCATGAATACAGACGCAAGACAGTCACTCAACAACCAGGATATCTGCTTCACGTACGCTACCATGGGTGATAGCACGATAACATATGGAATAAGAGATATCTTTACAGATTCCAATATAGGTGAAGATGATATAACTTTGGCTGATTACAATATTGCAATAGAAAAGCCTGAATATGTATGGATACAGTCAAGCGATGGACTTTCTGATGGTATGCATATTCCACTTGTTGATGCGACCATTAAAGGACTTGGCTTAGGTAAGATAGATGTTACAACGCAGGATAAAGCCACAAATGCAATTGACCTTACAAGAGATGCGCTCTTTAAGGTTTCAGAATACAGAAGCAATTTTGGAGCTCATCAGAACAGGCTAGAGCATTCTATACTCAATAATAAAAATACAGCGGAAAACACTACAGCGGCAGAATCACGCATCCGCGACACCGACATGGCTTCGGAGATGGTCAGATTTTCGAATTATAACGTTCTTCAGCAGGCCGGGCAGTCGATGCTGACCCAGGCCAATCAATCCAGGGATTATATATTGTCGCTATTGCAGTAGCTTAAAACGATCAAAATAGAGGCAAAGAGTATTCTAATCAACTTTGGAAATTTAATGTAGGAAAAGGGGTGGCACAATGGGGCTGCTTTCCGGGCTTGAGGCTCTGGGAATAGGTGTATCCACACAAAAAATAACTCCGGATCATAGACCGGTTTTTACAAAAAAGAAAAAGAAGCATATAAGATCTGAGCACGATGAAAGGGGCTTCCTATATGAAAAGAAGTATATTTGCCCTGTGTGTGATAGAGAATTTGAGGCACTGAGGGTAAAAAAATCCGGTCTTAAGCTTATTGGGAGGGATGATGACCTTAGGCCCAGATATGTAGATATCGATCCGCTGAAATATGATATTGTTTTTTGCCCTCGCTGCGGATATTCTGCATTGGCAGATTCTTATGAGCAGTTGATGCCGTATCAGAGGAGGTGGATCTATGAGGGTGTGGCCATGCATTTTCATTATGAGAATCCGCATAATGAAGAATACTCCTACGATGAGGCATATGTACATTACCAGTTTGCACTGCTGTGTGCCATGGTCGGAGGGGCGAAGGCTTCTGTAAAGGCAAGGCTCTGTTTGAAGATGGCATGGCTGATCAGGGGTAAAGCAGAAACGATAAATCCAAGGCTGCCTGTGTATGAAAAAAGACAGAAAGCATTAAGAGCTAAAGAATTAGAGGCGTTGAGACTGGCGCTCGTAGGATTTGAAAAAGCCAGAAATTATGAGGGTTATCCGGTGGCTGGCCTGGGACAGACAGCACTTGATATGCTGATGTCAAGCCTGTCGATGGAGGTGGGAGACCCGGAGACGTCCGTGGCGCTTTTGCAGGGCATCATTGCATCAAAGGCCGTCAAGGACAAGCTTAAAGAGAAGGCAAGGAGTATGATGAGTACAGCGATGAAGATGATATCTGCATAGCTTGTGTTGTGAAGTAGCCCCACGTCCAGGGATTTTATATTGTCATTGCTGCAATAATTTGTTAGAATAGTCTGCGGTATGCAGTACCGAGTTCAAAGGCTTTTGTTGAACCGGCTGAAGGAGCGGGCGCTGAAGATGATGAAGGGAATTCGCGGTTCAATACCCGCTTAAGAAATTTAAGTGTTTTGTATATAATTGAATATCAGGTATGTTATAATAATGGGGTTATCAGGGCTTGTAGTTGATAACCCTTATTTTTTGAGGCAATGAGCCAGAGGGCACACTGAGTGCTTGCACGCATAGTGGTCACTTTGGCGATAAGGCCGTCAGGCGGTCACCATACCCACGCGGGCGAATCGCGCGGGAGGGATCGTAAAAATCAGGACAACACTGCACAAAAGTGCAGAAAATATCAAATTACAGCGCGATAGTGCAAAAGAGGAGGAAAATTATGGGAGGATTCTTTGCTGCAGCGTTAAAGGAAGAGTGTATTTTTGACCTGTTCTTCGGGACGGATTATCACTCACATTTGGGGACGAGGCGTGCCGGAATGACGGTATACGGGAAGGACGGGTTTAACCGCTCCATCCACAGTATAGAAAGCTCGCCCTTCAGGACCAAGTTTCAGAGCGAGATAAACGAAATGCAGGGAAATATGGGCATAGGCTGTATTTCAGACTATGATCCGCAGCCTCTCATAGTCCGCTCGCATCACGGAACCTATTCGATAATGGCGATAGGTAAGATAAATAACATGGATGCCCTCGTTGAAGAGGTCTTTAAGGGGGCAAACACCCATTTTCTTGAAATGAGCGGCGGCGATATCAATATGACAGAGCTCGTGGCCGCGATGATAAACCAGAAGGACAACCTGGTCGAGGGTATACAGTATGCTCAGGGAAAGATCGACGGTTCCATGACCCTTCTTTTGCTGACTCCAAAAGGAATTTACTGCGCCCGTGACAGGCTGGGAAGGACCCCCCTTATAATAGGAAGAAAGAGCGAAGGTTTTTGTGCTTCCTTTGAGTCCTTTGCCTATTTAAATCTCGGTTACAGTGATTACAGGGAGCTGGGACCGGGAGAGATCGCGGTGATGACGCCCGAAGAGGTGGTGACCTTGGCTAAACCGGGTGAAAAGATGAGGATATGCACCTTCCTTTGGGTATATTACGGTTATCCGTCCTCAAGATATGAGGGTGTTGCGGTGGAGGATATGCGAAACCGCTGCGGAAGCCTTCTGGCAGGCAGGGATAAGGGCGATGTAGACGTAGACACTGTTGCCGGAGTCCCGGATTCCGGTATGGCTCACGCGATAGGCTATGCCAATGCCTCCGGAGTTCCGCTTTCCCGGCCCTTTGTAAAGTACACTCCGACCTGGCCGCGGTCCTTCATGCCGCCGGTGCAGTCGAAGCGCGATCTGATAGCAAAAATGAAGCTCATACCCATCAGGGAGCTGATTGAGAATAAAAAGCTGCTTTTAATAGATGATTCCATAGTGAGAGGCACACAGCTTCGCGAAACAACGGAATACCTGTTTCAGAGCGGGGCGAAGGAAGTTCACATCAGGCCGGCCTGTCCGCCGCTGCTTTTCGGATGTAAATATCTGAACTTTTCCCGTTCGTCTTCCGAAATGGAGCTGATAGCCAGAAGGATCATAAATCGTGAGGAGGGCGACGCGGTCGAGCGGTCAGTGCTCGAGGACTATGCCAACCCCGATTCTGACAGATATCACAGGATGCTGGACGGGATCTGTGAACAGCTTAAATTTACCTCTCTTAAATACAACCGTCTGGACGATCTGGTGGAAGCGGTCGGGATAGATAAAGACAAGTTATGTACCTATTGTTGGGATGGTAGGGAGTAGACTTAAAATTATGTAAACTCAGTGCGCCGCGTTATGTAAACTATGCCAGGTGACCACTGCGCAACAGTGTAAATATTTAGAAAAAAGAATTATGTAAACCAAACATCAATGGAGATGCACCAATGAGAAAGAAAATCCTTGCTTTGATTATTGCAAACGTAGCTGCGATAGGGCTCTTTACAGCCTGTGGCTCTTCTGCCTCTGCCGACAACGGAGGAATGTACAAGTCAGCCGCGATGGATGGCGGGGCGTCTGTGGCCATGGAGAGTGAGGCGGCCTACGCCCCCAATTATTATGACGGGCTGGCCATGGAGGAGAGCGTCGAGGCTGATGCCTCGGGAACGGGAGCGGCGGAGGCGCCAAGCGTAGAGGAAGCCGGCGCGCAAAGCAGCCGCAAGCTGATAACGAGGATGAACATCGAGGCCGAGACGGAGGAGCTGGAACCCTTCGTGGCAAGAATCGAGGGGAAGGCGGTCTCGTTGGGAGGCTATATCGAAAGCAGCTCCATATATACCTCAACATCCTATTACGGCAGCGAAAGAACGGGCAGGGAGGCCGATATTACAGCGCGGATCCCAGCCCAAAGGCTTAACGAGTTTGTGTCGGAGCTGGAAGGGGGCTCAAATATTATTTCGCGCTCCCGCAACGTTGAGGATGTGACCTTAAGCTATGTCGATACCCAGGCGCATAAGGACGCGCTGGAGGCTGAAAAGCAGTCGCTCTTAAAGCTCATGGAAGAAGCCAGGAGCGTAGAAGATATAATGGCTATAGAGACACGGCTTACCGATGTGCGCTATGAGCTGGAGAGCATTGAGCGGCAGCTCAGGAGCTATGACAATCAGATAGATTACAGTACAGTTTACATAAATCTTCGAGAGGTCAAGGTCTATACTCCACAGGAAACTGCGACAGTGGCTGACAGGATATCCAAGGGCTTCAGAGAAAGCCTGAACAACGTAGCAGTGGGCTGTGTAGATTTTATGGTATTTTTCATTACGCATCTGCCTCAATTTGTGGTGTTCATCGTAGTAGTGATCATCATAATACTAATTGTCAGGGCGATAATATCCCTGTTCCGCAAAAGCGCTGCGAAGAGAAGGGAGAAAAAGCTGCAAAAGGGTAAAATCGGTAATGCAGGAAAGGCTGAACCGGTGAAAGCGGCTTCAGATGTGGAGGAAGCAGGTCAGGGCGGAGACACGATGACGGAAAATAACACCAGTGATGAAAGAAATAATTCATGATTAAGGTGGTTTTAACCGGGGATAATCATTTTGGACGCAGGTACGAAAGATACCCTGATGTGAAAGATGTTCTCGTTGAGAGCCGGTATGAAAGCTTTAAACAGGCCGTGAAGATTGCCAATGACTCCGGAGCGGATTTTTTTGTCGTAGCCGGGGACCTGTTTGACCGGATCTCCGGGATAACCAGGGAGCAGACCGCGAGGATCGTAGAGATACTGGCCGGCTTTGGGGGAACTGTACTGGTGCTCCCGGGAAATCATGACTATTATTCGGGGGATGAACAGGTCTGGAAGTATTTTGACGAGGAGAGCGCCCATTCCGGGGTGGATATTTTGCTTTTAAACGAGTATAGACCCTATGAATTCACTGTGAGAGAGGAGAAAATCGCGTTCTACCCGGCTTTTTGCCGTTCCAAGCACGGAGAGAAGAATAATCTGGGCTGGATAAGGCGGCTGGGGCTTATCAGGGACGAGACCTACCGCGTGGGTGTCGCTCATGGGGCGATCGAGGGCATCACTCCCGACAGGCAGAAGGAATACTTCCTTATGACGACGGATGAGCTGGAAGAGCTGGAAATGGACGCCTGGCTGCTCGGGCACACACATGTTATTTATCCGTCCCTGCTAAAGGAGGAGCTTTCCGAGGTCGGGCGTATCTTTAACGCGGGAACTCACGAGCAGATGGACCTGGGAACGGATACGGACGGCTTTTGCATCGTGCTGGAGTTGGAAAAGAACGGAAAACATTCCAAAGTTCGGGCCAGAAAGGTCAGAACGGGACGGATAAAATTCGAGGATATAAGGCTGGAGCTTCAAAACGCAGGGGAAACAGCGCTGGAAAAGGCTTTTAAGGAAATAAAGCCCAGATTGACGCAAAATACCGTGGCAAGGATAACAATAACTGGCGCTATAGAAGCCGAAGAATATAATAACAGAAGTGATATATATGATGAGTACACGGGAGACTGTCTGTCCTGTGAAATAGCGGACGAGGAGCTCGGAGAACTCATTACCAGGGAGATGATAGGCCGTGAATTTGCCGAAACCTCCTTCGCCGCAAAGCTTTTGGAAGCCCTCATGGATGAACCCAGGGAAGCACAGATGGTTTATGAGCTCATAAACCGGGAAGGCAGGTAGGATTGAAGCTTAAGTGTATCCGTTCGGATCAGTTTGCCGGAATAAAGGATATAGACATCGAGCTTACGGACGGGATAAACCTGATCCTGGGAGAGAACGAAACGGGAAAAAGTACGCTCATAGAGCTTATATATCAGACGTTATTTAGAGGTGACAAGCTGGATGGCCGCAAGGACAAGGGCTTTATGGAAAGATTTTTTCCAGTACCCTCCGAGAGCGGGGTCAATGGCGACTGTATCGACGGAACCCTGATCTTTGAAGGAAATGACGGTCAGTACAAGCTCTCCCGCGAGTGGGATGTCCGGGGAGGGACAGCTTCCGGCCTCGTAATGCCGGACAGAACAAGGCTCAAGGGAGCTGCGAAGATAGACGAGGTGCTCAGCCGGGAGCTGGGCTACGGCCAGGGGATATACAACGAGGTGGTCTTTGCCTCCCAGGAGAGGGAATATGCGGCCATAAGGCATTTATTGGAGGAGACGCTGCCGTCGAAGGCTTCCGGGGATCCTTCTCTTATGGGAGAGCTGCGTTCCGCGGTCGCGAACGCCATGCTGGAGAGCGGCGGAGTGGACGTAAGTGAGCTGGAGGAGGCCATAGCCCGAAAAATAGAGGAGTACGGAAGTAATTGGGACGATTCCACTGCGTATGGAGAGCCGGCCGGGGGAAGAGCCAGGCACGGCCTGTCAAATCCATGGAAGAAAAAGGTCGGAAAGGTCCTGGAGGCATATTATACAAAGGAATTAAAGAGCAAGAAGCTCAAGGAGGTCTCGGGCGCGGAAAAGCGCATGGAGGAGGCGGCCGAAGGATACAAAACAGCAGTTATTGAAGCAAAGGAGGCGCGTAAAAGGGCCGAAAGCTTTGCAAAATACCAGGGTGCCCTGACCTCAGTGCAGTATCTGGAACGGAGCATATCCGAGGAGAGCACTGTTCTTAAGAGGCTGAAATCCACGCTTCCCGAATGGGTACGCGCCGAAAAGGAGCTAAAAAGGCTCAGGGCCCAGTCCAAAAGACTGGAAAAAAGCGAGGTAAAGCGGGAGGATCACGAAAGGGCTGTAGAGCTTGCGTCTTCCATAAGGGCCTTAAAGAGGCAGGCAGGAGGGCTGGAGCTGCTGGCCGGGGTAAAATTAAAAGAAGGCTATGAGCTTGAGGTTAAAAGCGCTGTAGACGGCAGAAAGCTTGAGACTGCAGGGAATAAATTTGAGATAAACGAGGCGGTGATCATAAAAATACCTGACGTTATTGAAATGACGCTGTCCGCCGCTGACATTGATATAGATGAGATAAATTTAAAGCTTAAGGAGGAGACTGCCGGGCTGGAGAGTATTCTTAAAAGCTACAGGGTAAATAGCCTTGAGGAGCTCAAGGAGGCCTACAGGGAGAGTCACCGGCAAAGGGTGGAGCTGGACGGGAAGCTGCCGGCTCTGGAGGCCGAGGTGGCGCTTTATGAAAAGAATTACAAGGGGCGAAAGGAGCTGGAGGAGGATATAGACAGGCGTGTAAAGCACCTTGACAAGCTGTATGGGGAGCTGGCCGCCCTTCCCGAGATACCCGAGGAATACGGCAGAATAAGGGATATAGGGCGGGAAGAGGAGAGACTTAAGGAATGTCTGGCCGATGCGGAGGAGGAGGTCAGAACGGCCTCTGAGGAGCTTGCAGAGGCAAGGAGCGCCCTGGGGGACAAATCCCAGGAGGAGTGTGAGGAGGAGCTCGCCGAGGCAAATGAGAAATTCGAGGAATGCAGGAGTATTTACAGGCATTGGCTCCATATTATGGAGGTTTTCAGGGAGCTGAAGGAAAACAATAACACAAGTGACGCAAGCGAAATTGCTGAGAAATTCAAAGAATATCTCGCGTTATTGACCGATGGAGGTATCAAGGTCTCGGAAATTGACGGAGAGCTCAGGAAGGTAGCCATAGTAAGCCGGGATAACCAGATCGGCTATGTCCATCTGTCGGAGGGGAGCAAGGATACCGTGTCCCTGGCCTTCAGGCTGGCCGTTCTCGAGCACCTTTTCCCGGAGGGAAATGCAGTCGCGGTCTTTGACGACCCCTTTACCGATATGGACGGGCGCAGAAGAGAGAGAGCCTGCAGCCTTATAAAGAGGTTTGCGGAGAAAAATCAGGTGTTATTTGCAAGCTGCAGCCCGGAATATGAAGGACTTTTAGGAGGAAATGTCATAAGATTATGAATAGAGAGAGGGCAGACAGGCAGTTTGATTTTCTTCTTGAGATAGATAAGGAAAAGAAGATCGGAAGGCAGACCTATCTTTCGGATGGGTCGAGGAAAGAGAATGACGCGGAGCACGCCTGGCACATGGCGATAATGGTGCTGCTGCTTTCGGAGTATTCCAATGAAAAGATAGATGTTTTAAGGACGGTGAGCATGGTTCTGGCCCACGACCTGGTGGAGGTCTATGCCGGGGATACCTACGCCTTTGACGAAAAGGGGAAGGAGACCCAGCGGGAGCGCGAGCTCGAGGCTGCCGACAGACTTTTTGGCCTGCTTCCTGAGGACCAAGGCGTTAAATTTCGTGCGTTATGGGACGAATTTGAGGCCTGGGAGACCCCGGAGGCAAAGTTTGCCCATGCAATGGACAACTTTCAGCCCTTGATGCTCAATGCGGCGACCGGGGGAAAGAGCTGGCAGGAGCACGGGATACACTTAAGCCAGGTACTTAAGCGGAACGGCGATTCTAAGCTGGGCTCCGCTGAATTGTGGGACTACGCCTACGAAAATTTTATCGAACCCTCAATAAGATCGGGAGTGCTGAAGACAGATGAAGCTTGATGATGATGAGATACTGCTTGAATTAGAGGACAATGGCTACGGCGGGATACGGATAGTGGAGCGGGTAGAGGACGGTAAGCTCGTGCGAGTGCTCTATGTCGAAGATGCGAGAGAATCGGGGACCTATATGAAAAAGAGCCGTCGCAATGAGCTGTTTTTCCGGTACACCCATGTTTTCAACCGAATTTTCGAAGTGAATGAAAATATTCATGATACCCTGCTGTTGGGTGGGGCCGGTTTTTCCTATCCGAAGTATTATATAAGCCATTTTCCCGATAAAAGGATGGATGTGGTCGAGATCAACCCGAAGATGGTTGAGGTGGCCATGAAATATTTCTTTCTTGATGAGCTTTTTGATAAGTATGAGCTGGATAAAACTGACAGGCTGCATATTTACGTGACCGATGCCAACGAATACCTGGCGAATACGAAGAAAAAATATGACGCGATAATCAATGACGCATATATCGGGAGTGTTCTGGACCCGGGGCTGATGACCGCCAGACAGACGGAGCTGGTAAGGGAGCGTTTAAATGGTGGAGGGGTCTATGTGGTAAACATTATCACTGCCCTGGTGGGAGCGGATGCGAAGCCCGGTATCGAAGCCCAGGAGGTCGTCAGAAAGTATTTTGCAAATACAGTATTTACCAGGGTTCGCCGCGATATTGATCCGGAGGACCGCCAGAATTGCATTTTAATAGCCTCTGACCGTCCAATTCCGCCCTTGAACCGGGTAAAAGAGCTCTGAGACGTTTTTTGAAATAAAATCAGGGTTGCCGCATTGACACGGCAACCCCTTATAATTTTCAAATAACTACTGCTATCAAACCCTTGCCTGCTTCTTTAAGGTCATCAATACCTTGCCCTTGGGATCCTTTATCAGTAAGGCAACGATCCATATTACAAGAGCCAATGCGATAACCGCCAGACCCAGGAAGGTGTCATTCAGCATATCCTGCGGGCTGGGAGAAAAATACTCCGCACCCAGCTCTGCGTATTCAAATATTGCATCCGCCATCCACATTATGGAAGCTCCCCAGAATAAGAAACAGAGCATACCCATGTTCATGGAATTATCATTTTTCGTATACCATACTGCAGTAGCAATGACTGCTGCGAGCACTGTTATCAGTAATGTCATGAATCAGACCTCCTTTGCGTTGGCAGCTCTCTTCACGATATGGTCAGCTGCGAGACAAACTACTCCCCAGACTGCTGTGATAAGAACGGCCATCAAAACGCCGACGGTAGCCATTTCATGGAGCATCGCCATGGCGTCGTTCGGATCGAGCATAGCTGTCAGGAACGGGAAATAGGGTACGATCTCGCCATGCCAGATATGTTCAAATGCCAGAAGGATAACTCCTCCCCAAAGCATCCATGTAAGCCACTTTAACTTTGCCGAAAGCGGGATTCTCGTAATCTCTTCCCTCGCCTCCTCGCCGATAAGCTGTTCCTTGTTCTCAACGTGCTTCTCGACAGCCTTAACTACTACAGATTCAACTGCAGGAACTATAAAACAAGCCATTTTTCTCCTCCTTTAATAAAAAGTTACTTAAATTCTAACACAAAATCAGCTTAACCTACAAGACTGAATTGTGATGTCAGCCCTTCCTTCTTGAGCGCTTGTCCTCAAGCATGTTTACATCGGCCGTGGCCAGCACCTTATCAATATTTTTGTGCTCGGAATATGCCGAAAAGCCCGACGATACCGAAAGCTTTACCGTGTGATCCCCGATATAATTTATGCTTTCAATAGAATTGCGGATCTTTTCTTCAAGATTTAAGACAGCCCTGTTTATGGCGACATGCTTAGTCTTTTTCGCAAGCTGGTGTACCAGCACGAAAAGCGCTCCGCCCAGCCGCGCTATTACGCTGTCCGAGCCCATATCCCGCACCAGAGAATCCGCGACACCGACCAGAACCTGGTCTCCAAAGCTGTGGCCGTAGGTCTCGTTGGCAGTTTTGAAATCATTTATATCGACATAGTAGACCACGAAATCCATTCCGCCGTTTTCATAGCCGTGAATGTATTCGTCCAGGACCTTTGCAAGCCCGGTCCGGTTTAAAAGTCCGGTCAGCGTATCGGAATTCGCCGCCTTCTTAAGCTTCTTTTTCTCGTTATAGGTCTCCGTTATGTCCTCGAAAAAGCCTACAAGCCCGCAGATCTCATTTTTGCTGTTTCTTATCGGCATTTTAGTGGCCGAAATATGGCGCACCTTTCCACGGATAATACAGGTCCCGTGCTGCTCACAGATAGAAGTCCCTTCCTTTATAACGGAACGTTCGTCGTTCTTAAAGGGCTCCGGGTCTATGTGCCAGCCCATGTCCTCGTCGGTCTTTCCTTTAATGGCGTCCAGCGAATCGAAGCCGTAATAATCCAAAAAGCTCTGGCTGGCGCCAACAAAACGGCGCTTGTTATCCTTCCAAAAATACTTGATGTTGGGAGCACTCAAAAGCGCCGTTAACAGATCTTGTTCAGTTATTGTGGTACTGCTCATGTGTAAACCAATCCTGATTCCTTTCTTTATTCTTTATAAAATTGCTGCCCGTATCTTCGGGCGTTCAGGTCGTGATTGAAATATCCTGCAGCTGGCGCTGGTTTTGAAGGTTCTGCGCCTGAGTCATCATTTCAACTCTGTCAGCCGCCCTGATGGCATCGTTTGCCTCGGGCGAAAAGGCCTCTTCGATCTGGATACGGTCAACCGCATTCTGCTGCTCAAGCCCGGCATATGTGCCCATTTCTCTGGAAAACTGCTCGTTTCCGCTCTGGACATCCTCAAGCTGCGAGGTCGCAGCCTCTTCCCGGTTCTGCATCTCGGCATCGTAGTCGGCCCTTGTTATCTCCCCGGAGAGATACAGGCTTCTCAGCTGCGAATCCGTATATCCGTCAAAGGAGGTTATCTGGGAGCCCTGCAGAGCTTCTCTTTCATTATTTTCAGCCTCTACGCGCACCGGAGCTTCCTGCGCGGCTTCAGCCGCTATCTCCGCCTGCCGTTCCTCTTCCCTGAGCTCTTCTCTCATTTCCGCACGGCGTCTGGCCTCTTCCTGCTGAACCTCTACAGGGTCATAGGCATTCTCGTCGTTTTCCTCGGTACGGGTGGCCTGTTCGTTCTGCTCCTCGGCTCTTACCGCGTTTGCTTCGTTCTCCTCATTTTCCTCATTGACAGGGGTACGCTCAACAACTGTGCCGAAGGCCTCATCCTCCAGCTCCTGCATGCTTTCGGGGCTTGCCTGGACTGTATCTCCGTCTGTCGATACCGAAACTATATTCTCGTAGGCAGGCGCTAAATTGGTCTGCTCTTCTCCCGGCCGGACTCTTTCCGGCTGCCGGGCGCCTTCTCCCGCAGGCTGAACCGCAGGCGTCGAAATACGATTGATATCCGCCTGATTTATCGAATTGATGTTATTAATATTTAACTCAGCCATTTTGCACCTCCCTGTATGTCCGCATGTCTGAAAGCTACGCTATACAACTATCATCATTATATCAATTATGGCGCAATTTACAAGTGGTTTGAAAGGTGTTCAAAAGAAAGTAAACAAGTTGTTGGAGCCCGTGATTTATGGTAGGATAAGCTATAGATCACAGGTTTTTCATTAGGAATTTTGAAGGGGTTCTTATTGCATAACATGTGTTACCGTACATATAAGGGTCATGATCCAAGGAGGTTCGGATATGGGTGATTTCACGAGAAAGCTTCCCATAGGGATACAGGATTTTGAAAGTATAAGAAAAGAAGGGTATCTGTATGTAGATAAGACACAGTATATTTATAAGCTCTTCCACGAAGGGAAGCCCTATTTTTTAAGCCGTCCGAGACGGTTTGGAAAGAGCCTGCTTCTGTCCACGATGCGGACTTATTTTGAGGGCAAGAAGGAGTTTTTCGCGGGGCTTAAGATAGAGGAGCTGGAGAGGGAGAATCCGGAGGCCTGGCAGGAATATCCGGTGTTCTATATTGATTTTAACAAGAAGAATTTCAGGGAAGACAGTGCGCTTGAACAGGTTTTGGACGAACATCTCAAAGAATGGGAGAGCGTCTATGGAGATGAATTCCGTGGGGAACCCCTGGAGGCCAGGTTCAGGTATCTCATCAAAAAAGCCGCCGAGACCACTGGGAAGAACGTGGTAGTTCTGGTAGACGAATACGACAAGCCGCTCTTAGAGGGAGCTGACGCACAGATGGTGGAGCACAATAAGGCGGTGTTCAAAGGGTTCTTTTCAACCCTTAAGAGCTATGACAGATACCTTAAGTTCGTCTTTATAACGGGAGTAACAAAGTTCTCCAAGGTGAGCCTTTTCAGTGACTTAAACCAGTTAAGAGATATATCCTTGTCGGTTGATTACAGCGGGCTCTGCGGCATAACGGAAACAGAGCTTAAGGATAATTTCATGCCGGAGATCGAAGTAATGGCGGATAAGAGGCACATGACCGTGGAGGAGTGCCTCGCAGAGCTCAAGCGGATGTATGACGGCTATCATTTCCATCATGAGAGCGAGGGGGTATATAATCCCTTCAGTTTGCTAAATGCTCTTGAGGAGAAGGATTTTGGGATGTACTGGTTCGCCACGGGTACGCCGACCTTTCTTATAGATAAGCTAAAGGAATCGGGCTTTGATGCGAAAAAGATAACGGAGGGGAAGCTCTATGC
>JAFTEI010000119.1 GCA_017453965.1 Lachnospiraceae bacterium | reverse complement strand
CTTTCCGGAATCCACCAGTCTTACCAGCTCCTCCAGCCCTCTTATCCCGCCGACGAAGCTTATCCTCCTGTCGGTCTTCGGGTCCTCGATATTGAGTATCGGAGCGAGCAGCTCGTTCTGGAGTATGGAGACGTCCAGCTGCTCCACCGTATCGTCGGAGATAAGCCCCTCCTTTATGGTAAGGCGGTACCACCTGTGTCCGAGGTACATGCCGAAATTCCCCTTGGCCTCCGGCCTGTAGGGCTCCTCCCCCAGCTCCTCTATGATGAACTTCTTTCTTATCCTGTCTAAAAAGCGGCTCTCCGAGAGGGAGTTGAGGTCTTTGACCACGCGGTTGTAGTCATATATCTTAAGCTCCTCGTCCGGAAAGAGTACGCATAAAAAGTAATTGAATTCCTCTTCCCCGGTATAGCTTCCGGCAGCCTCTCTTCTCTTCATGCAGACCCTCACCGCCGAGGCACAGCGATGGTGTCCGTCGCAGATATATATCTCGTTTATGCCCTCAAAAGCGGCTCTGATGCTGTCTACATCCTGCTTTTCGTCAATGCGCCAGCACCTGTGGGTTATGCCGTCCTCAGAGGTGAAGTCGTAGAGCCTTGCAGCCCCGTCGCCCTTGACCTTAGACACTACGCCGTTTATGACCTCATTGGCCCTGTAGCCTAAGAATATAGGCCCCGTCTGGGCACTTAGGGCATCCACGTGTCTCACCCTGTCCTCTTCCTTGCTCTTTAGGGTATTCTCATGGCGCTTTATGACATTCCCGAGATAGTCCTCCACATCCGCCGCGGCGACTATTCCGGTCTGGGTGCGGCCGTCCATCGTAAGCTCGTAAATATAGTAAGAGGGAGCCGCATCCGTAATGAAATAGCCCTTTTCCTCCATTTCCTCCAGAAGCTCTCCCGCCTTTTTGTAGACCCTGTCGTCATAGGTGTCCACGTCGTCGTCAAAATTTGTCTCCGCCCTGTCTATCCTTAAGAACGACAGCGGTTCTTTCGCGACCTCCTGTTTGGCCTCTTCTCTTGAATATACATCATAAGGCAGGGCGGCGATTCTGGCCGCCGCTGCCTCAGAAGGTCTCATTGCCTTAAATGGTCTGATATTTGCCATTACTTCCTTTCTGCCGCTCTTTGCGGCTCGCGAAGAAAAATTCCGAAGGATTTTTCTGATGCGATAAATGCATTGGAGACGCTTTAGCGACACCAATGCGAAGTTGAAATTCATGTATCGACATGACTTTCAAGCTTTTACTACCCTCAGTCTGTAAACCCCTTCCAGTGAACGTATCTTGTCGAAGATCTCATCGGTCGGCACCGTATCCAGGTCGAACATGGATACCGCGTTGTCGCCCTTGGATTTGTTGTTCATCTCCGCTATATTGATGCCTGCCTCGCCGAAGATCGCCGAAAATCTTGTGATGGTATTCGCCTTGTTCTGGTGGAATACTATCACCCTCGAAGCCACCTGGCACACACCCATATCTATGGGCGGGAAGTTGACCGAATTCTTTATGTTCCCGTTCTCCATATAGTTCATCAGTTCTTTGACGGCCATTACCGCACAGTTGTCCTCGGATTCCTCCGTGGAGGCCCCGAGATGGGGTATGACGATGCAGCCCTCCTGCCCTACTGTGGTGGGGTTGGGGAAATCTGAAACGTAGCGGCGAAGCTTCCCGACCTTGAGGGCGCTGACTACCGCCTCCTCGTCCACCAACTCGTCCCGGGCAAAGTTCAGCAAAATCGCGTCATTTTTCATAAGCTTTATGGATTCCGCGTTTATCATCTTCCTTGTGGAGTCCATGAGTGGAACGTGTATCGTGATATAGTCACAGTTTGCGTAGATCTCCTCCACGCTTAAGGCGTGCTTTATGGACCTCGACAGATGCCAGGCGGCGTCTACGGAAATATAGGGGTCGTAGCCCAAAACCTCCATCCCGAGGTTGACCGCGGTATTGGCGACCTTGACTCCGATGGCTCCAAGTCCTATTATTCCCAGCTTCTTGCCCTCGATCTCGGAGCCCGCGTACTGCTTTTTCTGCGACTCCGCATCCTTGGCGACATCCTTATTCTTCTTCTGGGTCTCAAGCCACTCTATTCCGTCTACTATACCTCTCGAGGCCAGGAGCATTCCGGCTATGACCAGCTCCTTGACTCCGTT
>JAFTEI010000118.1 GCA_017453965.1 Lachnospiraceae bacterium | reverse complement strand
CCGTGTCCCGTTCCGCACTTGTAATCGATGCCCTCCCGCCAGAGCCTCCCGCGGGCCTGGATGTCCACATTGACCCCGGTGCAGCCCTTCAAAAACACAGTATTTAAGAGCTTCAGCATGCCGATGGCGGTAAAGGTGTAGGCCCTTTTCTCCTCTTCGCCTATATCTCCCAGCACAATGGTCCTCGTAACGTCGGTGGTTCCGCCGTTATACTGTCCGCCCGAATCCACGAGGAGCATCCCCTTATCCTCGAGCCGCACCGCCTTTTCCCTCGAGGGCTTATAGTGCATCATCGCGGCATTTGCCCCATAGGCCGAGATCGTATCGAAGGACAGGCTCCTGAATTCCGGTATCTGTGCGCGGTACTCCTCCAGCCGCTCAGAGGCCGAATACTCGGTCCACTCCCTCTCTCCGACGGTAGTGGAGACCTCCCTTATAAACCGGGTAAGGGCCAGGGAATCCTTAAGATATACCTCCCTCATATTTCTTCTCTCGCACTCGTTCTTGACGGCCTTTAACTCAGTAGTAGGATTTTCCGCCGAAACGATTCTCCTGCATTTTTTACGTATGAGCTTGTACAGGCTGTAGCTGACCTGATCCTCGTCGAGGAGCACCGAGCCTTTGACGGTGGGAGCCTTTTTCAGAAAGTCCTTTAATGCCTTGTAGTCGTGCAGGGCGATATTTTCCTTTGCGCACATGACCTTGAGCTCCCGGCTCATGGAGGCCTTCTGTAAAAATAAGTCGGCACTGTCCTTAGTGATAAAGGCATAGCTTAAAAGCACGGGATTACAGGGTATATCGTCTCCCCTGATGTTAAAGAGCCACATTATATCGTCAGTCTTCGTCAAAAGAAAGCTGTCGGCTCCGGCCTTTTTCATCCTGCCCCTGACGCGCTTAAGCTTATGTCCGGTACTCTCTCCGCTCAGGGCTTCGCTTAAAAGCTCGGCACTGCTGGCCTTAAGCTCCGGCCTCTTAAATATCCCCTTCGAAAGGTCCTTTTTAAAGCAGAGCTTCGCCTTTTTCTCCTTTGCGGCGGCCTTTAATTTCTTCCCGAAGGCCGCGCTCACGCAGCGCCCGTCAAAGCCCAGCACCTCCGAGGCCTTAAGAGTGCTCTTAAGATATGCCTCCGGCCTTAAGACCCCGGGCTCACCCAGCTTAAAGAGCTTTATCCCGCTGCCCTTAAGCTCCCTTTCGGCCTGTCCGAAATATCTGCCGTCGGTCCAGAGTCCCGCCTCCTTCGCGGATACTATGAGGTCCCCGGCGGAACCCGTAAAGCCCGAGAAAAATTCCCTGACCTTGAAATAGTCGCTTACGTATTCCGAGTTATGAAAGTCCGCCGTATTGATGTAATATACGTCCACCTTCTCCCTCTTCATAGCCTCCCTTAAAGCCCCAAGTCTCTCACAAATCCTGTTCATAACGTCACCTTCTCATTCGTATATTTTTCGTTAAATTCCCGGCTCAGCCGCCCGGCCTCACTGTCCTTTAGCGAGGAGGCAAAGCCCGCCGCGAGCTCCAGCATGTCCGCATCGTTATAGATATCGGCTATCTTAAAGCCCAATTCCCCCGACTGCCTTATCCCGAACATATCCCCGGGGCCCCGGAGCTTCAGGTCCTCCGAGGCTATCTTAAAGCCGTCGTTGGTCTCCTTTAAAATCCTGAGCCTCTCATTGTCCTTATCCGAATCCTGGGTGTTGACGAAAATGCAGTAGCTCTGGGCGTCTCCCCTGCCTATCCTGCCCCGGAG
This sequence comes from Lachnospiraceae bacterium, assembly GCA_017453965.1. Classification (GTDB taxonomy): domain Bacteria; phylum Bacillota; class Clostridia; order Lachnospirales; family Lachnospiraceae; genus NK4A144. Next base: position 4,337 of record JAFTEI010000118.1, on the reverse strand, counting down.
CTGGTGTAGCTGGGCCAGGCCGAAGCGCTGGGCGTCCTCGATCAGCATGACTGTCGCGTTGGGTACGTCCACTCCGACCTCCACAACCGTGGTCGAGACCAGCACGTCGATATTGCCTGCCGCAAACTCGCCCATGACCCTGTCCTTTTCCTCTGCCTTTAATTTCCCGTGCAGGATTCCCAGCCTGATCTCATCCCCATAGTAGCCCTTGAGCTTCTCCGAATAGTCCAGGACATTTTCCATCTCGATCATTTCCGAGGCCTCTATAGCAGGACATATTATGTAACCCTGATGCCCCTCCTTCACCTGATCCCTTATGAAATCATAGGCCTTCTTCCTGTATCTTATGTCAACTAATGCATTCTTTATTGGCTGTCTCTCCTCCGGCTTCTCGTCCATGACAGTAATGTCCAGGTCCCCGTAGAGAATTATAGCCAGGGTCCTGGGGATAGGCGTCGCGCTCATGACCAGCACATGAGGCAGGCGCAGAGCCTCGTCACCGTCCCCTGCCTCCCAATTAGTTGACATAACTTCTTCGCTCGGCTCTCCCGTAACCGAAGCCTTCGACGACGACGGCGCCCCCGACGCCTTCCCTGCCAGACTCTCCCTCTGATTGACCCCGAAGCGGTGCTGCTCGTCGGTTACCACGAGCGCCAGGTTTTTGTACTCCACCTTGTCCTGGATAAGGGCGTGGGTGCCTATGACTATGCCTGCCTCCCCCGAAGAGATAAGCTCTCTCGCCTCCCTCTTCTCCTTTTCTGTCATGGAGCCGGTCAGGAGCACCGACCTTATCTTAAGCCCCGCCCCCTTTAAGAGCTTCGAGATCTTCTGCTGGTGCTGCGAGGCCAGGACCTCCGTGGGAGCCATCATCGCCCCCTGATAGCCGTTGGCCGCCGCGGTGATAAGGCACAGCAGGGCCACCACGGTCTTTCCCGAGCCCACGTCGCCCTGGATAAGCCGCATCATCGCCCGCTCTCCCTCCATGTCGGACAGGCAGTCTCTATAGGCCTTAAGCTGCGCCCCGGTGAGCTTAAAGGGCAGGCTGTCCATAAGCCGTCCCGCCTCCGCGCACTCCATCAGCTTATAACCATTTTTTACGCTGTAGTTCTTCTCCTTGAGCTTCCTGACCGAGAGCATGAATCTTAAAAATTCGTCGAAGGCCAGCCTCTTTTTGGCCGCTATCAGCACCCCGGCGTTTTCAGGCTCGTGCACCGTCCTTATGGCCCTGTCGAGGGGCATGATACCCAGCCGCTCCAGGGTATCGGCCTCGAGATAGTCCTCTATCTCCCCGACCTCCTTTAAAATGGTGTTTAGAGCCTTCCTTACGCTGTTTTGCGTCAGCCCCTTTACGAGGGGGTAAATGCTCTCGGGCTTGCCCTTGAGCTTCTCGTACTCCTCCTCCTTAAAGGTCTTCGGGTGCTCCAGTACGAGGCTCTCTCCCCTCGCCGCGGCCTTTCCGAGAAATACCCTCTTCAATCCCGGTCTCAGATTCTTCTTAAGATAGGGCATGTTAAACCAGGTGAGCCTGACGCTTCCGGTCCCGTCGGACCCCACCGCATTCAGCACCGCCATGGACCGAGCGTGATAGAGCGTAGGCTCGGCGCTTATGGTAAGGCACACCGCTTCCAGGGCCCCGGGCCTTAGCTCCCCTGCCCTCTTTACCTCCGGATACCTCATATAGTCCCGGGGGATATACATTAAAAGCTCCCATAAAGAAAAGACCCCCGCCCTGTGGTAAAGGGCGGCAGTCTTGTCTCCTATTCCTTTTAAGCTTTCTATTTTATCGCCAAGCTCCATATCTTCGTCAATTAAGGCAGTTTCAGCCCTGTAATAAGCCCTCGTGAGCTGCCATTACTCTACCGAAACTATGTAGTAATATACCGGCTGTCCGCCGCTTTGAAGCTCTATCTCCAGGTCCTCATACCTCGCCGCCAGAGCCTCCCTGCAGCCCTCAGCCTCCTCCTCGCTGATCTCCTTGCCGTAGTAGAGGGTAACCAGCTCGGAGCCGTCCTCCATGAGCGCCCCCACGAGCTCAGAGGTCACCTGCTTTAAGTCCCTTCCGACGCTTAAGAGCGAGTGGTTTCCAAGTCCCATGTAGTCCCCCGCCTTTACCTCGTGTCCGTCGATAGTGGTCTCCCTTACTGCGTAGGTGACCTGTCCTGACCTTACGGTGGAGAGGGAACCCATCATCTCCTGGATATTTTCATCGGTTCCGTGATCGGGTATAAAATTGATGAGAGCCGTTATACCCTGGGGTATGGTCTTCGTAGGCAGCACTATGGCCTGTGCGTCCCGGCTCATGGAAGCCGCCTGGTTCGCGGCAAGTATGATGTTGGAATTATTCGGCAGGATAAAGATGGTCTCTGCGTTGATCCTGCCGATCGCGTTCAAAATGTCGTCAGTAGAGGGATTCATGGTCTGGCCGCCCTCTATTACCTCATCTGCTCCCAGGCCCTTAAATATCTCCTTCAGCCCCTCTCCGGCCGCCACGGCGATAAAGCCGTACCGCTTCTTCTCGACCGGGGCCTCCTCCGGCTTTTCCGGGGACAGCTCGATCTCCACCGGCTTCCCGCCGCCCATGTTAAAGAGCCTCTCATTGTGCTCCTCCCGCATGTTGTCGACCTTCATGCGGGTCAGCTGCCCGTAGGTAAGGGCCTTTTCAAAGGCCTGGCCCGGATGGTCCGTATGCACGTGCACCTTTACAATATCGTCCATGGCTACGCAGACTATGGAATCCCCTATGGATTCCAGAAACGCCTTGAAGGCGCGCTCCGTACCCTCGTTGAATTCCTTTTCCAGCTTGATTATAAACTCTGTGCAGTAGCCGAATTTTATATCGGCATTCTCTATCGCCTCGCGCTTTGCTCCGCCCTCTACGGCCGCAGCCGTCTCGCTGACCTCGAAGTTATATTCATACTCCCTGCCCTCGATGGCCTCCGCGGCTCCCTTGAATATCTCATAAAGCCCCCGGCCGCCGGAATCCACCACTCCGGCCTCCTTCAAAACCGGCAGAAGCTCCGGCGTATTGTTCAGCGCCTCCTCGGCATATTTCAATACCCCGGCCGCGAAGTCGTTCAAAGCCATGCCGGGATCGGCCTCCGAAAGCTCGTAGGCCTTGTCGGCGCAGGCCCTCGCCACCGTCAGTATCGTGCCCTCCTTGGGCTTCATGACAGCCTTATAGGCCGTCTCGACACCCTGATTCATCGCCGCCGCCAGTATGGGGAGGTCGATCTTTTTCTCCTCTGAAAGTCTCCTGGTGAACCCTCTTAAGAGCTGGGACAGGATGACTCCCGAATTTCCCCTTGCACCCTTTAGGGACCCAGTGGAGATGGCCTTGCAGAGCTCCTTCATCTTAGGCTGCTCTCCGAGAGCCATGACCTCGCCTGCCGCCGAGGAGATGGTCATGGACATATTCGTACCCGTATCCCCGTCGGGAACCGGAAAAACGTTGAGCTCGTTTATAATGTCCTTATTCGCTATCAAATTGCTTGCTCCGGCCAGAAAACATTTTTTCAATGCCGAAGCGTCAAATTCTGTTATCACTTCAACCCCTCCGCGGCGTCAGTCGATGACCCGTACTCCTTCAACGAAAACGTTTATCCTTTCAACCTCGAAGCCGGTAAAGGATTCGAGCTTATACTTTACTGAATCCATGAGATTTGCGGCCACTGTCTTTATGCTGACCCCGTAGGCCACAATGACGTGAAAATCTATGCTGATCCTGTTATCGGCCACGCTGACATTGACCCCCCGGGTCAGACTGTCCCTGCGAAGCAGCTTGACCAGACCGTCCTTCATGGAAAAGCCGGCCATTCCGACTATGCCGAAGCATTCCATGGCCTCGGTCCCTGCATACTGCGCTATCGCCTCGTTATCCACGACGATCCTTCCCAGCTGGGTATTGACCTGTCCCTTCATACTCGTTCCTCCATTCAGGCACACTGGCCTATCGCCCTTACACGTAAAAAAGCCGGACGGTTACCGCGTCCGGCTCTACTATACACCATCTTATCACACTCTTTCAACTGCTCCTGAGCGAAGGCAGCGGCTGCAAATGTACATTCTCTTAGGGACTCCGTTAACCTTGCACCTTATATGTCTGATATTGGACTTGATTATACGATTCGACCTTCTATGAGAATGGCTGACTCTGTTCCTGAAGAGCACCGACTTTCCGCATATCTCACACTTTGCCATTTTTGAACACCTCCTTTATTACCTTATATGATGACTTCCTGAACGCAAAATTGGAAATGCGTTCAGGAATCCCGCGTTCCGCGGGACACGTCCATCGCTTCGCGATGATCTGGTCCAATACGGTTACCGAATTTCTGATG
>JAFTEI010000117.1 GCA_017453965.1 Lachnospiraceae bacterium | reverse complement strand
GATGATTCCGGATCGGCATGAGCCTCTCCTCCCTCCGTCTTCTGCGCATCTTCTTCTCGTTCATCCGGGAGGCAATGAAGCTTCCCAGAACCAGTATCGCAATGCAGCAAAGAAGACCGATCAGGGCATAGAGCAGGTTGTTCCGGTCACCATTGACATACCGCAGATAAAGATAAGTAGAAAGCACGATTCCCGCCACGGTGCTTCCTGAAAGATTCAGGATCCAGAACCGGACCGCGCGTCCCCCCTCCAGAAGGAGATAATCCATCGTGATGCACAGAACAGTCACGGGCAGCATCACCAGCAGTGAGAGCATACCCAGGCGGAACAGAAGCATCCAGATAATCAGCGGTATGTAATTAATGGAAAGCAGCAACAATGTTTTCGCAGTAGACATATAAAAAAACCTCGAAAAGTATTATGTGACCCTGCGAAAAGACCACACTCCTGCAAGTACCTATTATAAAAAACAAAGAAAGAGCCTGTCAACCGCTACATCTCGTGGTTGACAGGCTCAAAAACTACAAGGGAATTATTTTTATGGATTATGTTAACTTACTCGCACTCCTGTGAAGAAAATTTCCTCACCACAATGCTTAGAAAACTACCGGTATTTTGCCGGCAAATAGATAACAGGCGTTTACTTACACACGATATTTACAATCTTTCCGGGAACGTAGATTTCCTTCACGATATTGTCGGTAAGCCACTTCCCAGCTGCCTCCTTGGCCGCCGATATTACGGTGTCCTTGTCGGCATTTACGTCGATCTTTATCGTAGCCCTCATCTTTCCGTTGATCTGAACCGCAATTTCCTTGGTATTTACCACGAGCGCTGCCGCGTCAGCCTCCGGCCAGCCGGAAGCGAATACAGAGCCCTCTCCCCCAAGAATCTCATAAATCTCTTCCGCTATATGTGGTGCGAAGGGTGCCAGAAGCCTTGCAAAGGTCTTAAGGGTCTCCTTATCCACTCCGCCCTTGGCACTAAGCTTTGAAAGCGTATTGCTAAACTCCATAAACCCGGATACGACTGTGTTGAGTGAGAAGCTCTCCAGCCTCTTCGTTATGGTATCAACAAGCTGGCTTCTTATGGTCTTAAGCTCCTCCGTCTCCGCTACGTCCTTATCCTTATTCTCCATAACGAGGTTCCAGAACCTGTTGAGGAAACGGTTTACTCCGTCTATTCCGCGGTCGTCCCATTCGCTGTCCAGCTCCGGCGGACCTACGAAGAGCTCGTACATCCTTAAAGAGTCGCAGCCGTAATCGCGGACCAGGTCGTCAGGAGAAACGACGTTGCCCATGGACTTGCTCATCTTTACGCCGTTCTTTCCCGTAACCATGCCCTGATTAAAGAGCTTCTTAAAGGGCTCCTCGAAATCCACGACTCCGATATCGTACAGGAACTTGGTATAAAATCTTGAATATAAGAGGTGGAGCACCGCATGCTCGACTCCGCCGATATACATATCCACCGGCAGATATTCATGAGCCTTGGCCTTATCTACCAGCTCCTTGTCGTTCTTATTGTCTACATATCTCAGGAAATACCAGGACGACCCTGCCCACTGGGGCATGGTATTGGTCTCCCTCTTTGCAGCCTCTCCGCAGACGGGGCACTTGCAGTTGACCCACTCCTCTATCGCGGCCAGGGGCGATTCTCCGGTTCCCGTGGGCTCGTATTTTTCTACATCGGGCAGAGTCAGGGGAAGCTCCTCCTCCGGCACCGGCACGGCTCCGCACTTCGGACAGTGAACTATCGGTATCGGCTCTCCCCAGTAACGCTGGCGTGAGAATACCCAGTCTCTTAATTTATAATTCTTCTTGGCATGGCCGAAGCCCTTTTCTTCTATTATATGGGGTGCCTTGACCTTAAGCTCCGACGACTCCATCCCGTTCCAATCTCCGGAATTGATCATCAGGCCTGAGGCCTCGGTATAAGCCTCCTCCATGTTTTCGATCTCCTTGCCGTCCTTAGCGATGACCTGGACTATGGGGATATCGAATTTCTTTGCAAACTCAAAGTCCCTGTCGTCGTGGGCGGGCACGCACATGATGGCCCCCGTTCCGTAATCGGCCAGAACATAGTCCGAAAGCCAGATCGGTATCTTCGCCCCGTTCATAGGATTTATGGCATAGGAGCCGGTAAATACTCCGGTCTTTTCCTTATTCTGCAGCCTGTCCACATTGGATTTGTTGGCCGAATCCGTTATATACTGCTCAACCGCAGCGCGGGTCTCGTCCGTCGCAAGGGTGGGGGAAAGCTTATGCTCGGGAGCCAGCACCATAAAGGTCGCTCCGTAGAGGGTGTCGGGCCTGGTAGTATAGACCGTGATAGCCTCATCCCTTCCGTCTATCTTAAAGTCCACCTCCGCGCCGTAGGAGCGCCCTATCCACTCTGTCTGCATCTTCTTGACCTTTTCGGGCCAGTCCAGCTTGTCCAGGTCGTCCAAAAGCCTGTCGGCATAGGCTGTTATCTTAAGCATCCACTGCTTTAAGTCCTTCTTGGTGACGTCGGCGCCGCAGCGCTCACACTTCCCGCTTACGACCTCCTCGTTCGCCAGGCCGGTCTTGCAGGAAGGACACCAGTTTATAGGCATCTCCTTTTCGTAGGCCAGACCCTTTTTAAACATCTGGACGAAGATCCACTGGGTCCACTTATAGAAGCCAGGATCAGTGGTGTTGACCTCCATATCCCAGTCGTATATGGCCGCGATCTGATTGATCTGCCTCTTGATGTTCTTTATATTTTCAGCAGTCGATACCGCCGGATGGATACCCATCTTTATGGCGTAGTTCTCTGCCGGAAGCCCAAAGGCGTCCCATCCCATGGGATGAATCAGATAGTGCCCCTTCATCAGCTTATAGCGGCTCCATACATCGGATATGACGTAACCCCTCCAGTGTCCCACATGGAGACCGTTGCCCGAAGGATAGGGAAACATATCCAGGCAATAATATTTAGGCTTCTTCCCGTCGTTTACGTTTATGGGATTTTTGGCCCAATATTTTGTCCACTTGTCCTCGACCGCCGCATGATTATACTGCTCGCCCATCAGCTCTACCTCTTTTCAATAATATATGTCAAAAGTAAATAAAATATAATGCCGTCCCACTTCTTTGTCAAGGCTCGGTAGTGCGACTATTGCAGGGGTGAAGATGAAGCGCAAAATATAAAATGCTCAGCCAGTTCTAGGCTC
>JAFTEI010000012.1 GCA_017453965.1 Lachnospiraceae bacterium | reverse complement strand
TTTCATAACGTAAAGCACCAGACCGCGGATATCATAAAGCTCAACGGCTCCATAGAGCTGGCTCCGATAGTGGGGCTGTCGGACGTCATCTGCGACATAGTGGAGACGGGCTCGACCTTGAGGGAAAACGGACTCAGGGTATTGGAGGAGGTCTGCCCGCTGTCGGCCAGAGTTGTGGTGAACCAGGTCTCTATGAGGATGGAGGCCGAGAGGATAGGGAAGCTGATTAAAGCGCTGAAGGAAAGGCTATTATGAAAAAATTACGATTAAACGAAGAGACCAAAAAGGACATCTTATCCAGTCTTTTAAAGCGTTCTCCTGAAAATTACGGCTCCTACGAGGCGACGGTCAGGGAGATCATAGCCAAGGTCCGCTCAGACGGAGATAAGGCCATCTTTGAATACGCTCAAAAATTCGACGGGGCAGAGCTTGGCGCTGACAATTTCAAGGTGAGCGAAGCCGAGATCGAGGAGGGCGTAAGGGAGGCCGGAGAAGAGCTCATGGCGGTCATGGAAAGGAGCGCCGAAAATATCCGTGCCTTTCACGAGCTGCAGAAGAGGAACAGCTTTTTTAAAACAAAAGAGGACGGCTCGATCCTGGGACAGAGGATAACGCCCCTCGAGAGGGTGGGCGTTTACGTACCGGGAGGAAAGGCGGCCTATCCCTCCTCGACGCTTATGAACATCATTCCGGCGCGGGTGGCCGGGGTAAGGAATATCGTTATGACCACCCCCTGCGACAAAAACGGCAGGGTCAACGTCAATACCCTGGCTGCGGCAAGGATAGCCGGAGTCAGCGAGATCTATAAGACGGGAGGGGCCCAGGCCATAGCTGCCCTGGCCTTTGGAACCGAGAGTGTACCGAAGGTGGACAAGATAGTGGGGCCCGGAAATATCTTTGTGGCCCTTGCCAAGCGGGAGGTCTACGGGCACGTCAGCATCGATTCCATTGCGGGACCCTCGGAGATACTGGTTCTGGCGGATGAAAGCGCCGATCCCAAATATGTGGCGGCGGATCTTCTGAGCCAGGCCGAGCACGACGAGATGGCCTCAGCGATACTGATAACTACGTCCGAGAGCCTGGCGGAGAAGGTCATGGGACATATAGAGGAGTTTCTAAAGACCCTCTCCAGGGCTGAGATCATAAGGAAATCCCTGGACAACTTCGGCTTTATACTCGTCGCTGACAATATGGCGGACGCCGTGGAGGCGGTCAATGATATAGCCAGCGAGCACCTGGAGATACAGACAAAGGACCCCTGGGAGACCATGACTCACGTTAAGAATGCGGGCGCCATATTCTTAGGTCCCTATTCCTCGGAGCCCCTGGGAGACTATTTTGCCGGGCCCAACCACGTGCTGCCCACCAACGGGACGGCCAAATTTTTCTCGCCCCTTTCCGTGGACGACTTTATCAAGAAATCCTCGGTCATCGCTTATTCGAGGGAGGCGCTGGAAAGGGTACACACCGATATTGAAAGCTTTGCAAGGGCCGAGGGGCTGACGGCCCACGCAAATTCCATTGAAGTCAGGTTTTAGAACCGGAATTTCGACGATTACCGGCAGAAGATTTTGAAATGAGGAGAACTACAAAATGACTTATAAAGGCATTGCACCGAGTTTATTTTTAAAGGAAGGCAGGGGAGTGACTTTTTTTGACGACGACACTGTTCTTTACGAACAGCCCGTAGAGGCCGCCAGGAATTTTGCGAATTACGGAGCGGACGAGATCATAATTTTCGACCTTTCAGATTCCGACGAGGAGCACGAGCACAATCTGAACGTCATCCGTGCCATAAGCCGGGTCGTGGATATCCCCCTTATCGGGGCGGGAAATGTCAGAAGGCTCGAGGATATAAAGAAGCTTTTGTACGCAGGCTGTAAAAAGGCCGCCTTCAATATGTCCAAGAAGGGCAATGCGGATATCGCCCAGGAGGTCTGCCAGCGCTTTGGCCGGGACAAGCTTTCCTGCTGTGTGCGCTCTGTGGAGGAGCTCGAGAGCCATTCCCACCTGGTCAAGAATTTTACCAGCAGCATCATAATCGTAAACAGCGAGGAGCTGGAGAGCTGCAGCCTTTGGATAAATAAGAACTGCAACGACAATGCCAATCCCGTCAGGATGGATACTGCCGTTATCTATAAGAGCCGGGCGCTCCACGAATTTGCCAATATATTGAGACGCTTCCACGTAAAATACGTGTCCGGAGGCGAGATAAATACGAGATATAAGGATTTCATGGACTTCAAGCGCCAGTGCTCGAATCTCGGAGTGCCCGTAAATACCTATGAAAGCTCTATTAAGTGGAATGAATTCAAGGTAAACAGCGACGGAATGGTTCCGGTCATAGTCCAGGACTATAAGACCAACGACGTGCTCATGCTGGCATATATGAACGAGGAGGCCTTTAATAAGACCATCGAGACCGGGATGATGACCTACTGGAGCCGCTCGCGAAATGAGCTGTGGCTTAAGGGGGAGACCTCCGGGAATTACCAGTATGTCAAGAGCCTTACGGCGGACTGCGACAAGGATACGATCCTCGCCAAGGTACAGCAGATAGGTGCGGCCTGCCATACCGGAGAGCGCAGCTGCTTCTTTAATGAGATGATGAAGAAGGAGTACGTCCAGACCAATCCCTTAAAGGTCTTCGAGGACGAGTACAACGTCATCCTCGACCGCAAGGAACACCCGAAGGAGGGGTCCTACACCAACTACCTTCTGGACAAGGGTATAGACAAGATATTAAAGAAGGTGGGCGAGGAGTGTACCGAGGTCATAAGTGCCGCGAAAAATCCCAATCCCGAGGAGCTTAAGTACGAGATCGCCGACTGGCTGTATCACGCCATGGTGCTCATGGTCGAGCGGGGCGTGACCTGGGAGGAGATAACCAAGGAAATCGCCAGAAGATGAGCATGGAAAGAAGGCTGGCCCTTAGCGAAAAGCAGCTTTTGTCCGTGGAAAAGCCGGAGAGATATATCGGCAACGAGATAAACGCTGTATATAAGGACAGGGATAAGGTGGATATACGATTTGCCTTATGCTTCCCTGACGTCTATGAGATAGGTATGTCGCATCTGGGGATTCAGATCCTATACAGTATGTTCAACGCCCGTGAGGACGTATGGTGCGAAAGGGTCTATTCGCCCTGGCTCGATCTGGACGCTCTTTTGAGGCGGGAAAATATCCCTCTCTTTGCGCTCGAATCCCAGGACAGTATCCGGGATTTTGACTTTCTCGGAATTACTCTGCAATACGAGATGTGCTTTACGAACGTACTGCAGGTATTGGACTTAAGCGGGATACCCCTTCACGCCCTTGATAGAGGCGAGGGAGACCCTATAGTCATCGGAGGCGGTCCAGTGGCCTATAATCCCGAGCCCATAGCGGAGTTCTTCGATATCTTCTATATCGGCGAAGGGGAGATTTCCTACGATCCCCTGTTTGACCTCTATAAAAAAGTACGTGCCGCAGGGGGGAGCCGTGAGGATTTCTTACGGGAGTGCGTCTTAATTCCCGGAATCTACGTTCCCAAATATTACGAGGCTGAATATAGGGAGGACGGGACGCTGAAGTCCTTTGAGCCTCTGTTTGAGGATGTTCCTAGAAGCGTGAAAAAGCAGCTGGCCCTGGACCTCGACAAGAGCTTTTACCCGGACAAGCCGCTGGTGCCCTTTATAAGGGTGACCCAGGACAGGGTGGTCCTGGAGGTCATGAGGGGCTGCATAAGGGGCTGTCGTTTCTGCCAGGCGGGGCAGATCTATAAGCCTCTTCGGGAGAGGTCCCTCGATTTTCTTAAAAAACAGGCCTATACCATGCTGAAGGAGACCGGGCAGGACGAGATAACACTAAGCTCCCTGTCCACCTCCGACTATTCACGGCTGAAGGAGCTCATCGACTACCTTATAGAAAATTTCCGGGACAAGTATATCAATATTTCCCTTCCCTCCCTGAGAATCGATTCCTTTTCGCTGGACGTCATGAGCAAGGTCCAGGATGTGAAGAAGGGTTCTCTGACCTTCGCCCCGGAGGCCGGTTCCCAGAGGATGAGGGATTCCATCAACAAGGGCCTGACAGTTGAGGACATATTGAGAGGAGCCGAGCTGGCCTTTAAGGGGGGCTGGAATAAAGTCAAGCTCTATTTTATGCTGGGTCTGCCAAATGAGACCGATGAAGATGTGCTGGCTATTGCCGACCTCGCCAATGAGGTGGCTATGTGCTACTTCGACACTATCCCGAAGGAGGAGAGAAAGGGCATAAGGGTGATGGTCACCTCCTCTGCATCTTTCTTTATCCCGAAGCCCTTTACACCCTTTCAGTGGGCCAGGATGGATGACGCAAAAGAGTTTTTGCGCAAGGCCTATATGTTAAACGAGCATTTCAGGGAGGAGCCAAATAAGAAGTCCCTGAAATTCCAGTATCACGATAGCTATTTAAGCGAGCTCGAGGGGCTTATGGCAAGGGGTGACAGGAGACTTTCGAGACTGATTGAGGCGGCCTACCGCAAGGGGTGTCTCTACGACTCCTGGACGGACTGCTTTAAGGAGGAGGTCTGGAAGGAGACTATAGCGGAGCTGGGAGTCGACGCAGGCTTTTATACTGCCAGGGAGAGGGACAGGGACGAGCTTTTCCCCTGGGACTTCATAGATACCGGAGTGAAGCGCTCATTTTTGTGGGAGGAGTATATGCGTTCGAAGGAATATAAGGTAACGCCCAACTGCAGAGAGGGCTGCGCCGGCTGCGGAGCGGCGGCCTTCGGCGGAGGAGTGTGTTTTGAAAAGGGAAACGGAGCTCCCGGGCCTGATTGAGTTATGTAAACCAGAGGGGGTTAGCATGGATGGAGTTATGTAAACCGGGTGGCCGGCGCAGATGGAATATAAAAATAACTGGCCAAAAACGGATGGAGTTATGTAAACTATGAGTATTAAGCTCAGAATCAAATTCTCCAAACACGGAGAGATAAAATATATAGGGCATCTGGACGTAATGCGGTATTTCCAGAAGGTCATGCGGCGTTCGGGAACGGATATTGCCTATACCGAGGGCTTTTCTCCCCATCAGAAGATGAGCTTTGCCCTGGCACTGGGGGTGGGGGTGGAAAGCGAGGCCGAATACATGGATATAGAGGTCAATTCGCTGGACAATGCCGGCGGAAATCTGAGTGACCTCAGGAGGCTTTTAAACGAGGTGTCCGCGGGCGGTATGGAAATAGGCGATATAGGGCTTCTGCCGGAAAACAGTAAAAACGCGATGGCGAGCGTGGGCGCCGCAGCTTACGAAGTCGGGTTTAATGATCAGGAAGCTGAAGTAATTCAGAGCCCTGTGCTGGAAAGAGCCATTGAGCGGTTCAAATCCGCACAGGAAATCCTCGTCACCAAGGAGACGAAAAAGAAGACTACGCAGTTAAACCTTAAGGAGCATGTCTTTAAGCTGGAGCTCCTGCCCGAAAAGAACGCGGTCTACATGCTGATCTCTGCGGGAAGCGTAGTGAACATCAAGCCGGCCATGGTCATGAGGTCCCTCTTTGAGCTGGCAGGCA
>JAFTEI010000116.1 GCA_017453965.1 Lachnospiraceae bacterium | reverse complement strand
GGTTCTTCTTCCGGGGCTGCGCTCCCGTCATCCGTATCAGAAGCTTCTCCGCCTACAGCCCCGGCATTTTCTTCATCATCCTGACCTTCAGCAGGATAAGCATTTTCCGATTCCTCTATCACCGCTTTTGCATCGTCAACCCCATCATCTAAATCAGAATCGCCATCATCGTCTGCGATTTCCATATCTTCATCCGGCACTCCCTGCATGGGAACGTCATCAGGCTCTGCCGCCATGCTTGTCACACCCACATTTGCAACTAGCAGCACAAGCGCCATCACAAACGCCATTCCCATTCGCCATATTCTGCTATGATTCCGAAGAAAGCTAAAGCGTCTACTCATCTTTTCTATCCTTTCTGCGCCACTGATCAGCCGCACCCCTAAATGGTTTATGTGCAAAATGATGACTTGCGGATCGTTTCGCGCTTTGTACTGGATTCTAAATTTAAGAAAAGAGAGCGGGCTTTACAATGCCATTAGACAAATTGTAGAATTATTAGATAATTTTTCGAGACGCTGTGATTTCAATACATTATAATGAATAATGGGTAACACAAAAATGTGCGTATGGGAAGGATAATATGTCTTCAATTGCAATTCTGGATGATGACAAGACCTGCCTGAATGAAATAATCTCTATGGTCGAACGCTGGCCGGAAGCATCCCGCAGAAAGTGGACGATAAGATCATACACGAATGAAGAAGCGCTTTTTTCGGATGCTGCGAAGGGCGGATTCTCTTTGTATCTTTTAGATGTCGTGCTTTCCGGCACCAACGGAATCGCTTTCGCGAAACGGCTTCGCGCAGAGGATCCGGATGCGGTCATAATTTTTATATCTACCTCCGTGGAATACGCGGCAGACAGTTATGATGTTAACGCCTTTTACTACCTGTTGAAACCCTTGTCCGAAGAGAAGCTGTTTTCCGTGCTCGACAATGCGGCGGCGCTTGTCAGGGGACGAAAACGCAGCCTGTTCATAAAGACGGCAGACGGCACTGAGCGGCTGTTTTTTGACGAGATCTGCTATGCCGATCTGCATGCAAGGAGGGCACGATTCGTATGTAAGGGGCGCGTTGTGACGGGACTACAGTTGACCCGCTCCTTTCAGGATGAGATGGCACCTCTCCTTTCGGATGGCAGGTTCTTCCGTTGCGGGGCAAGTCTTATTGTCAATCTGTCTGAGATCACTCTCATACAGCAGGAGAGCGTCGTCCTTACAACGGGCGAAACCATATATGTCCCCGTCAAGTCAAAGCATACACTGCGTGAGGCATGGGCGGACTATTGGCTGAACGGAGGGAATATGCAATGAAGCTGCCTTTTATCATGTACACACTTTCCGGCTGGTGGTCATTCCTCTTCGGGAACATCATTATGCTGCTTATGATGCGGTTTCGTTATCCCATGAAAAAAACGGTGCCTCTTGCGCTCTTCCTTATTCCGCTCTCCGTATTTGACTTATGGATCTATTACCTCTTCGGCTCCGAGACCGGCGGGCAGCTTTTTTTGGTCATCAACACGATTCCAAGCCTTCTCCTGTTCTTTTACCTGAGTGATTACCGCGACGGCAGATTTTTGTTTACCTTCTTTTTCTCAAAAACGATAACAAGCTCCATCATCCTTTTTACCAATCTCGCAGATGCCTTTTTTACGTCGGACAGCCACATCCTGCTCGCCCTGCTCCGATTTATCCTCTATCCCGTCGTGCTTTTTATTTTGATACGCTTTGTGCGGGAGAGCTATTTTCTTGTCCAGGAAAAGCTTCCCGCCCAGTGGCTCCTGTTTGGTATCCTGTCCGCGCTGTTTTATATTACAATACTCCTTTTCTTTAACTTTCCGACAACGCTTTCAAAGCGTCCGATCCATATCCCTGTATTTTTTCTCATCTTTGTTGTGATGATTCTGACCTATGTCTCGATGTTTCGGATGATCTACCAGACTGTCACGATCTATGAAGCGAGGGAAAGGGAGAATCTCCTTACGATAGAAACCTCATCGCTGATGGGCCGGCTAAAAGAATTTGAAGAGAAAAATGAGGCATTGGCAATCTACCGCCACGATGAAAGACATCGGTTACAGCAGCTTTCCGCAATGCTTATCGATGGGCGCGTCAATGAGGCGGCGGATTTTCTCGTACAAACCGATAAGGTGCTGTCCGAGGCTGCGATCCGGCATTTTTGCAGTGATCCAATCATAGACGCCGTGCTGTCCTTTTACGCAGAGTCGGCGGAACGCGAAGGTATCCCGTTCTTCTTCAGAGGCGACGTACAGAAGCAGGGATTGGAGGGAACGGAAATGTTTCCCATTGTAATCGCGAATGCACTCGAAAACGCATTGCACGCAAACCAAAAGATCCGCGATAAGGCAGATCGCTTTATCCGGATCGCTCTAATCAGCAAGCCGCAGCGGATGCTCCGTGTGGAAAATCCCCTGCCGGAGGGAACGGTCTTTGACAGGGAGGGCTTCCCCATATCCGGCAGGCAGGGTGGAGACAAGCAGCACGGGATCGGTGTAAAGTCCATCCGCGCCTTTGCAAAGAAGCACGACGCCGCTCTGTACTATCAGGTTGAGACGCGGGATGGATCACAAACGCTCGTGATGACTATGATTGGGTAGAAAAACTACCGCTTTCACTATAGTTATACCTTGCAAATCCCTGGTAATAACGTATATAATATTCACGAAAAAATTTTTTGGGGGTATCCGCAAATGAAGAAATTCGGAAAATTTTTAACCTTTCTTTTACTTGCCGGCGGTGCAGCTGCCGCAACCTGGTATTTTCTCAAGAGTCAGGAGGACGACGCTGACTTCGAGGATTACGACGACGACATCAACGACGAATTAGACGATTTCCTGAAAAAAGAGGCGGCAAATTCCGACAGAGTAGACAGGGAGTACACTCCGCTGGATTTTCCGGATGCCGAGAGCCAGGCCGAAAACGCGAAGGACGAGGCGGGCAAGGTTATCGGCGAAATAAAGGACAAGGCGTCGGACGCGGCTGGCGTCATCAAGGACGCAGATGACAACAAAGTCGCCGAATACAAATTCGAACCATTAAAAAACTAAGCTATTAAAAGCCGGGAGGCTGGGCTTATTCCTCCCCCTCTTCTTCGAGCATCTTTTTAACCTTTGCCATGAGATCCCGGGCCCTATCCTTTACCCGGTTGTTGGCAGTCTTGGAAACGATTATATCAGACAGCAGCTTGGCGGCCGTTTTTGGGTCGTCAAGCTCTACACACAGAGCTGAAATGAGATAATCCACTGTCGGCTCGTCCATTCCCGCAAGAGGGAATTCCTCCGTTGCCCTTGCCGTTATAAACCCATCCTTTGCAAGCTTAAGAGCGCCCATTTCATCCACCTTACACTCTTCCAGGGCATCCTTGTAATTTGGCATCGAGGAATCGAGGCTCTCCGACTTTCCCCTTATGACCCAGGCCATCTTGAGACAGATATAAGCCTTCTCCGAATCCTTTGAATTTTTGACCATCGCATTGCTAAGGGCGATCTTATACCTGGTTATCGCCTCGTCATAGGAATAGGCCGTGCTGTGCGGATCGTCATATTTGAAGGTCTTGGATATATTATCTATGATGAGCTTCTTATGAGCCTGCATGACCATCGGGAAATTTTTGGGAGTATTGGCATAGCCGCACCTGGGACACAGGACTATGTCGTACTTAGTGGGATCCATCTGCTGATATTTGGGCCGCAGATCCATATCAGAGCCTATGAGCCTAAGCTTCGCGGATTTGACCGTAAGCGAGGTTATCTGCGAGCTGCAGACGGGGCAGGTATATTTCTTGGGGAAAAGAAAATTCTCCTCCGGCTCCTCGGGGGCCTTCTTTACCACCTCTTCCTTTTTCTCCGGAGGCGCCTCCTTCTTTTCGTAGAGCTTTTTATCATCCACATTCTTTATACCGAACTTTTCCATCCCCGAAAATAAACTCATAGCTTTGATCCTTTCCGCTGCTATTTGCAGATCCTATTCGCCAAAAAACTTATGGCTTCCGTGTCAGTGTGACAGGCTCCCTCTTATTATTGCGGCAACTTAAACGAACTCTTAAGTGATACTATCCTGTTGAACACCGGTGCACCCGGCTTTGAATCCCTGCTGTCCACTGTGAAATAGCCGTTCCTTACAAACTGGAAGCTTGTATGGGGCCCGGCATCCTTTAAAAAGGGCTCCGTGTAGCAGCTGTCCATGACCTTCACCGAATTGGGATTCAAATTAAGATTTCCCTCTTCGTCATAGACCCCCTTCTCCTCGTCAACTATATTTTCATAGAGCCTCGCAGTGCACTTAAGCGCCGTATCCGCGTGTATCCAGTGTATGGTGCCCTTCACCTTTCTGCTGGGGTCGGGGGCTCCGGGTCCCTGCTTAGTCGCCGGATCGTAGGTGCAATGCACGACTGTCACCTTCCCCTCGCTGTCCTTTTCAAAGCTTACGCACTTTACGAAATAGGCGTTCATGAGCCGGACCTCGTTTCCCGGGAAGAGCCTGAAATACTTCTTAGGTGGCTCCTCCATGAAGTCCTCCCGCTCTATATAGAGCTCCCTTCCGAAGGTCACCTTCCGCTCTCCCAGCTCCTCGTTTTCAGGATTGTTTGAAGCGATGAGCTCTTCGCTCTGCCCCTCAGGATAATTGTCTATGACCAGCTTTATAGGGTCCAGCACAGCCATGACCCTCTTGACCTTCGGCTTTAAGTCCTCCCTTATGCAATACTCGAGCATCGCCATCTCGGAGGTGGAATTGGCCTTTGAAATACCGCTCAGGTCCACAAACATTTTGATGGACTCCGGAGTATAGCCCCTCCTGCGAAGCCCGGAGACCGTCACGAGCCTGGGGTCGTCCCAGCCGTCAACTATCCCGTCCTCCACCAGCTTTTTGATGTACCTCTTTCCGGTGACCACGTTATTCAAATACATCTTTGCAAACTCGATCTGTCTCGGAGGCTTTTCGAAGCCCACCTCACGAACGACCCAGTCGTAAAGCGGCCTGTGATCCTCAAACTCCAGCGTGCATAAGGAGTGGGTTATCCCCTCGAAGGCGTCCTCGAGCGGATGGGCAAAGTCATACATCGGATAGATGCACCACTTGTCCCCAGTATTGTGATGTGTTATATGTGCCACCCTGTAGATGACCGGGTCCCTCATATTGATATTCGGAGAGGCCATATCTATCCGCGCACGAAGGACCTTCTCCCCGTCGGCGTACTTTCCCTCCTTCATCTCCTCAAAGAGCTTTAAGTTTTCTTCCACACTTCGGGAGCTGTAGGGGTCCTCCTTTCCGGGCTCCTTCAGGCTTCCCCTGTACTCCTTGACCTCAGCCGCGCTTAGGTCGCTGACATAGGCCTTGCCCTTTTTGATAAGGGTCACGGCAGCCTCGTACATCCTGTCAAAATAATCCGAGGCAAAAAAGAGCCTGTCCTCCCAATCCGCCCCGAGCCAGCGCACGTCCTCCTCAATGGACTCCACAAACTCCGTCTTTTCCTTGGTGGGATTGGTGTCGTCGAAACGGAGATTGAATTTTCCCCCGTATTCCTTAGCCATTCCGTAATTTAAAAGTATGGATTTCGCGTGACCTATATGTAAAAATCCGTTGGGCTCCGGAGGAAATCTGGTGTGTACCGTATCGTAAACTCCCTCCGCGAGGTCCTTGTCTATTTCCTGCTCAATAAAATGCTTCCCCTCAGCCATTATAATCTCCTGTTATTTTAGGATCTGCCCGAAAGAGAGCAGATCCTTATCATCTTTAACTTGCTAAATTATATATCAGTTTCGGTCAAAAAACAATTCCGTTACAATTCAGCGGTAAACCAATTCCAGTCATCGCCTTCCGCCAGGACTTCCTCCGGGGCCGCCTCCGTCGCCGTGTCCACCTTCGGGACCGCCGCCTGAGCCTCCCTCCGGCTGTCCGCCTCCCTCTGAATGCCCTCCCTCGGGAGCATGGTCGTCCCGGGCCTCAGGAGCGTCTCCGCCTCCTGTATCTCCGGAGCCGCCTCCGGTACCTGGAGTTCCGGTTCCGTAGCCGCTGGGGGGAGCGATATCCAAAATGCCATAGTTTGCATTCTCGGTCGTTACTCCGGGCACTGTCATGAACATATTACTATTATCAGGTACGCCCGTGGGTGCGGTCGTCACCGGGGCAGACCCCGAGGGGGAAGGTTCGGAGGTCTGTCCGGCCGGACCTGCGTCGCTGCCGGGGCCGGCGGGTAGTCCGGTCCCGGTTGACGGTGTATCTGCGGAGGTTATCTTATTCTCATGGGAGCCCTGCGCCTCGAAGGAAGCTCCGCTGCCGCTGTTATTATAGCTGCTGCCATCGCTGCCGTTATCACTGCTGTCGTCTTTATCAGCCTTATTATCTTCTGTGCTATTGCCGTTGTCATTGTCATCATCGTCACCATCGTCACCAGTCGTGCTGCTGGGCACCTCAGGAGCTTTGACCTCCGGAGCCTGGACGGTCTGGAGCTGCTCCGCTCCGCTGTTTTCCTGCAGGGATACTTCCGGCTGTATCTGGATCACCTGCTCCTTTGTCTCCGGTACCGCTTCCTCCTCCGGCGCCTCTTCTGCCTTCTTCTGCTCCGCTTTCTCCAGGGTGTCCCGGGCGATATCCACAGCCTTGTCAAAGGGCTGCCCTGCCACGCCGGACATAAGTCCCTCCGGAAGCTCTTCCTCCGGATCGTCGGCGGCCTCTACCCTGACCACCCTGTCGAAAACATTTAATTTATAAGAGAGAGAGGGAGTTGTTGCTGAAGTCACTGTCTTTACCGGAGCCGCGTAGACGCTCATTCCTCCGGCGATTATCACTACGGCCGCCACTGCTGCAGCCTGTGAAGCGTGTCTGTATATAAAACGGCCTATCGAGGCTATCTTGCCCCGTTTAACCACCTTGTCTTCGTATTCATAGATAGGAGTCCCGTCCTCATAAGGCAGTTCCTGTGCTTCTATCTCCAGAACCTGCCCGCGGCTGTAATCCCTGTTTTCAATTATTCTGACCGAACCGTCGCCGTCCATTACGGCAGCTCTTTTTCCGTCGGTCTTTAAAACAACCGCCTTCATTTATCCTCCTGCATTAAAGGGGCCTCATCCCCTGTGATCACTGCTTTAAAGCCCACTGGTGCTGCTCCCCTGCTTTCCCGTATCAATAGCCTTTAATTCCTTCTTGATAAAACCCAAATACTCCG
>JAFTEI010000115.1 GCA_017453965.1 Lachnospiraceae bacterium | reverse complement strand
TATAAGGTATTGATGTTCCTGCGGGACATCTTATCCGCGAGCTTTTTCTCTATTTTGTAGCAGCCATTTATAATATTTTTTATCTCGCTGCCTGCATAGCCCAGCCCTGAGAGCATATAGCCTATGGAGCCCTCGATATATTCCTTATATCTCAGTCCGCTGGCATTGATGGCAAAATAATTGTCGTAGCCGCCGGACTCTGTTTCCAGGGCAAGGTTGGGGGCAAAGAGATAGACCGCGTAGGTATCGGGATCCTCGAAGGAACGAAGGGCCGAATTGACTGTGATCAGGGCCTCTCCGAGCGGATTGGCTTCCGGGTCGTTCATCCACGAGCGCAGCTCCTCTGCCGAGGAAATATTCCTGATCGAGTCGATATAGGGGCGGAGCGGCTCCACTCCGGCCCTGTCCCGTCCGTCCCAGTCCTGCGCCAGGGCGGCATATTTCTTAAGCTCGAGGGCCTCCTTGCTGTTAAGCGTTGGATCCTCGAGAAGGGCCTTCTTGTTGTTCAGTATGACCTCGTCTATTGCCTCCAGCGTGGAGGTCTCCTCCCCCTCACCGACCGAAAGTATCCATTCCTTGTTGGCAGCGGCGGCGTAGTCATCCTGCAGCCGGATATTATCGTTTTCCGACACGCTCCCGATGAGGTCGGAATCCACCCACTTGTCCCCGGGCTCGTTCCCGGTCGTGAGCTCCTCCGCCTCGCTGCAGCCGCTCAGTAAGCTTAGTATTAATATGAGCAGCAGTAAGGCTGTCTGAAGCTTTTTAAATGTTTTTTTCATTATAATTGCTTCACGCTCTTTCCTTAGTTATCCCGGCACCGCCAGATTTACTGTATATACACGATGGCGGTACTGCGCAGGGAGTTGATTATGCGGATAAGGCCCGAGTAGATTATTCCGGCGGCAAAGAGCCAGCCTACAAGCACATCGTCCCTGCGAAAGCTAACACACAGGGTGGCGATGATGATATTGCCCAGTCCCAGGACAAGGGTGCCCCTCCAGGTCGGGGATTGCTGCTTTTTTGCCTCAATACTCCGCAGTATATGTATTACGCCGGCACTGGCATAGATCACAAGCAGATATAGCAGCACGAAGATACGCGGGATATCTGCAAGTGTAAGGCTGAAGCCCCCCAGGTCCAGCATAAAAATGGCCGTAAACAGGATGCGTTTCCCACCCACCATGTAGCGGGCCATGACAAGATAATAGATGAGCTTCATAAAGCCCCTGAATACCAGGAGCAGACCCAGAATGACGATCGCCAGATAATAGCCGTTTCTCCGCAGTCCCAGTATGATTCCGGCCACTATCATGACAATTCCCAGGAGTATATTGCTTATTCGTCTGACTTTTCCCATTTCCTGTTCTTCTCCGCTTCTAACAGCTTCTGGAAATCCTTTATGCCCTTGAAGCCGTTTTCGTGGAAATCCACGGAAAAGCCTGCCAGGGTGTTGCCGGATTGGAATATCCTGTTGGTAACCATGCTCTTTTGGGCGAGAGCCGCTATGATAAAGCGCCCGAGGAAGGTCCTGTCCTTCTTCCCCTTCGAGGCGGCCATGTATTCCTTCTGAAAGCCCTTAAGGTTGAAGTCTGTCACCTCATGCCCGCTCAAATACTCCCCCAGAGCCTTCCAGTCCTCGGTGTCGTCGGTCCTTCGTACCGCCAGGAGCCTCCTGATCTCATTTTCAATGGGCTCTATCAGGCTCCAGTCATAGACATTTTTCTTAAAATCACTGTAGCGGCCCTTGAGGTATCCCAGCGCATAGACCATCTGGGCAAAGGCATGGAGGTAGTCCGACTGGTTATCCTTGACCATCTCAATGTAATCATTCCACGCCGGAAGGTACTTGTACCGGATAAAGCTGTAATCCGGAAGGTGTCCGGCCCGCCCGTGCCCGAGGTTCATGACAGAGTTTTCACTGCCCTGATAGACCGTGTTTGTATAAATGCCCTTGTTTACATCCTCCGCGGCACTGGGATTGTGCCCGAAGACGATTGGTTTTTTGTAGACCCTGCCGTCCTTTTGAATGAGCTCGAAAAAGTAGTCGTCGGTATTGTTTATGACCAGGGACGGGGTTCCCGCGAAATGCTGGTGAGCCCAGGTGTCGGCCAGGACGTGCATCGCAACGCCGGCTGCCTCGAACCCCTTATTCGCGGCCAGCTTGACCGTATCTACTACGAGGTCACCGTTCGGACCGCAGATAAGCCGGTATTTATCCATATATATCCTGGAGCGCTTTTTCTTTTTTGCGTAAAGATCCCGCGGAAGAAAATGGAAGGAGGACCAGATCCTGGTTATATCCTGGAGACCGAGTATATCCGTCCTCGCATCGGCCATTTCCAGGGTCAGCTGTGTCGTCGCAGCCATCCGGGGGCCGCCGATCTTCGCCAGATAAGTTCTCGTGCACATATCCACAAAAAGCGCACTCGAGCAGATCCTGATACTCTCCCTGTGGGAGAAGCCGGCAATAATTGCGGCACAGTAGGTGGCATAGTAGTGAAAATCCTTATTCATTCATCCGGCCCCTTTCCGCTGCATTGCGGCGGGATTGCCTGACAGCCAGTTCCATCAGCTGTTTGCGCAGACGGCGGATCAGAAAGGCAGCGCGTATCATCTCCAGCAGGGTTATGGCGGAGGTGAGCTCCACTGTCAGGGAGACTGCTATGTCGATGTAGCCGACATAGCCGGTAAGGTTACTTCTTTGAACTGAGAAGTAGCTGACGAGGGTCGTTATATTTGCCAGCATCATTAATACAGCAAATACTATATATAAATTTCCGGCCTTTTTCCCGTTTTTACGCTGCCCTTTTCCTTCGGCCCGGGCAGAGGTTCCCACATATACACGCATCCACAGATCGATTCCCATAAAAAGAGCTAAAAAAAATACGGTTAGAACAATGCCAACCAGGCCGTCATTGGCGCTGTCCGCCATGGCAAGCCGCCGGCCATCCTTATCCAGGATAATAGCCGCTATTATCTTGAGGAAGGACCATAAGCCGAACCATACAACTGCCGAGCCGATAATCGAAATTTCGTTTTGGTACCGCAATAATTTCTGTTTGATCTTGCCATTCATGCCACTAGTCTTTGATAAGCCTTTCCAGGGTTTCAAAAAGCACTTCGGGGTCAATGGGTTTGCTCAGATGGGCATTGAGACCCGCCTGCAGGCTCTGCTGCACATCCTCGTCAAAGGCATTGGCCGTCAGGGCGATAATGGGTATGCTGGCGGAATCCGGCCGGGAGGCCGCCCGGATGGCTTTTGAAGCCGTAAGACCATCCATCTCCGGCATGCGCATATCCATCAGGATCGCGTCGTAATAGCCCTCCGGCTTTGAATTATAAAGCTCGACGGCCTCCCTGCCGTTTACCGCAAGGTCACTATCGATCTCACGCATAGATAACACTTGTTTCATTATTTCGGCATTGATCTCCATATCCTCTGCCAGAAGCACATGCCGCCCCTTCAGCTCCGCCTTTTTGATCTCGGCGGCGACAGTCTCCTTTTTCCGTTTCAATACGTTCTTAAGCTCGTTCAGCAGATTTTCAGTAAAGAGAGGCTTGGCGATAAAGCTGTCAACTCCCGCGTTGGTGGCCTCTTCGTAGATATCGTCCCAGTTATAGGCGGTGAGGATGATGACCGCAGTGTCCTTTCCAATCACGGAGCGTATCTGGCGGGTCGTTTCCACCCCGTCCATCTCTGGCATCTGCCAGTCCACTATTATCAGGTTGTAGGGGGTCTGGCGTGCCTGTGAAAGCTTGACCATTTCCACGGCCTGACCTCCCGATTGAACCGTTTCCGCCGCTATTCCCGACTGTGACAGCACGAGGCGGGCCTGGTCGCAGGCGATGGGGTCGTCGTCTATGACCAGCACCTTCATATCCCGGGGATGGATCTCAAGAGTGTCCGCATGATCCGAAAGCTTACGCTCGGAATCCCTCAGGGTGACATTGACGGTAAAGGTGGTGCCAACGCCTTTTTCGCTTTCTACACTTATGTCGCCGTTCATCATCTCCACGATCCGCTTGGTTATAGCCATGCCCAAGCCGGAGCTGCCGTATTTATTCGTGGCGCCCGCGTTCTCCTGGCTGAAGGTATCGAAAAGCTTCGGCAGATAGTCCTTACTCATGCCGATGCCGGTATCGCTGATCTTAAACTGCAGCGCGGATTTTGCATCGAAGCCCCCGGTCTTTTCCACGGTGAGCTCGACCCTGCCGCCCTCCGGAGTGAATTTTACCGCGTTTCCGAGGATGTTGATCAGGACCTGCCTGAGCTTGATGCTGTCTCCGATATAATAGTCGTTTAAATGCCCGTTTATGCGGCAGTTATACTCAAGCCCCTTCTCCTGGCACTGTCCGCTGAAGATGACGTTGATCTGCTCGATAAGCTTCGAGAAGGCAAATTCCTCGTCCTTTAGGATCATCCGTCCGGATTCGATCCTGGACATATCCAGAATGTCGTTGATAAGGCTTAAAAGGTGCTGCGCGCTGTTTCCGATCTTTTCCAGATAGTCCCTGGTCGTGGCCGAAATATCCGGCTCGTTCAGGGCCAGGGTATCCAGTCCGATTATGGCGTTCATGGGTGTGCGGATCTCGTGGCTCATGCTGGATAGGAAGGTGGTCTTTGCCTTGCTGGCCTCCTCCGCGGTCTTGAGGGCGTCGGAAAGCGCCTGGCTTCTGGCCAGGGACTCCCGCATTTCCTCATCTATATCCGTAAAGCCTACACCGACGGCATGGATCATATCATCAGAAGCATCCTCAGTGTTTTTCACGTCTGCCATCCGCAGCATCTCATAGCTTTCGTTCCCGTTCTTCACCGCCAGATACCTTATGGCGATGATGGGACTGCCCTTGAGAGCCTTACGGATATTTTCCGGCTTTATAAAGTCGAGGAACTGCTCGCGGTAAGCCTTCGAAACATGCTCCTCGGCATAGCGGGCAAATACATGGGAGAATTTGAATCTGTCGTTTTGGGAAACATCGTCGTCAGGGGTCTCATTCCTGTAGCAGATAGCGTAATCCCCATCTAGGTTTACATAATACACGCTCCTGTAGTCCGAGGCCAGGGCAGTTATCATGCTGTCCAGCTGGGCACGCTTTTTTTCCTGCTCCAGGAGCTCGTCCTGAAGGGCGATCCTCTCCTCCAGCTCCTGCTGCATGGTCTCGGCGGTCTCCTGCTCTATAGCCAGCTTCGTGGCCTTTCTGGTCTGTATGGCGATTACCGCGAAGACGCCGGCCAGCACCAGGGTGATAAGGAAGGCCAGGCCCATGCTCCTCGTCACGATACCTTGTGAGATCGCGTCGATCTGGGCGCTGATTATGCTCTCCCGGATAAGATATGTGAGCATCCAGTTCGTCCGGTGAACCGGAACATAGTACATGGTCTCCTTAATGTTATTATAGGTAAAGGAGACTACCCCGGTATTGCCCCTCTCAAAATCCTCCCGGAGCTTTTCAATGCTGTAGCCCTCCTCGTAATCGGCATTTTCCATGGCCGTGAGCAGGTTATCCTCGCTGGCCAAGCCTCCGAGTACAGTGTTGGAAAGCGAATATCCCTCCGACGTATAGATATTGCAGAAGGTGGTATTGTTGGTGCCGGATTGCAGGGATATATTCTCAAGCATCTGCTCCATATCTATTTCTATGAAGCAGACTAAAAGATAGTGACCCTCGAAGGGGAGACGATCCGTCGGGACGGCAATGACTACCTTTGTATTTGCGGTGTCGGCATTTTTAAGAGAGACCTCCGCCCCTGACAGGGACTCGTAATCAAAGGCATACTGGTCTATATCGGTTCTCGTGCCCCTGGAGGTATAGATAAGTCCGTTCTCATCCACGAAGGCAAACTTTTCCAGCCCGTACAGCTGCTTCATATGCAGCTGATATGCCTGGAGCTTTTCAGGAGAGCTTAAGTCCTCGGGAGTAAGAAGACCTATGGCCACATCCATATCCTTTATATAGTCATTTAAGGTGGAGGCGATGACCTGCTCTCTTCTGCCTGCCAGCTCCTCCAGATACAGGAGGCTTACGTTGCGCACAGCCTGTTCGGTGTCCCGGCTTGCGCTTTGCCCCGTCCAGACAGTTCCCAGGATCAGTATAAGGGCAACGATGACGCTGCCGAAGATCACTACGCCCATCAGGCTTTTTTTATTTAAACTCTTCATAAGTATATATCCCCGCAAAAAATGTTGCGCTTCAAAGGTCAGTGAACCCTGAGCACTATCAGATTAATCACCATTATTAATGTAGCACAAAGGATATGTCCCGTCAAAAAAGGTTACAGGGGAGATGGCTGACCACTGAATTGTATCGTACTTCTGTTGCAGGACATAAGTACGTTGTAGCTGTAGCGGTCGTCTTCAATATCCGGCCGGAAGAGCTCTCCGCTGTCCTTGAGGATGATCTCGGGCTCATCTATGAAGCGGAGGACACATTCGCCCAGGACTTTTTTTCCGGCATTCTTCTCTTCTGTCTTTTTGCAGAGGGACAGCAGGAGGGCCTGGAGCTCCTCATATCTTTGCACCTCTATGCCCTGTTCTTTAAGGCACTCCTTTATCCATGAGCCGAGCCGTTCGTATTCCTCCGGCTCGTATTCAAAGGACTTCATCTTCACCTTTTTAAAGTCCAGGTCGTCGAGCATATAGGGAATGCTTTCGCCTCCCTTAACAATAAGGACAAAACCGCAGAATACAGCCACAGCGGAGATCTGGGACAGCAGCATCCCCATGCCCATGGCAACGGCTCCGCCGTCCAGACAGAAGGTCACACAGAACAGTATCGGAAAGAGGGCTGTACGGAAGACCACAAGCAGACATGACCACAGCGGTTTCCCCGTATTGCCGTAGTAATCGCTTAAGAATCCTCCGACGGAGGCCGCGATCACCCCGAGGGAACAGTAGCGGATGCAGGAAATGAGCTCGCCGCGAAGCGGAGAATCTTCTATTCCGTAAAGCATCAGAACCGTGCTCGGCATGAAAAGCAGGAGCATCGAAACCGCTACGCCTCCGAAAAGGCAGGCCATCAGGGCCTCGATGAAAAGCTTTTTTATGCCCTCGGAGTTTTTCTCACCCAAATAAGTCGCGAAGAGATATTCCGCCGCTTCGGAAGGCCCGTTGATCATCTCATATATCTCCAGCATCGCGCAGAGTACCGTATTGGCTATGAGATAACCGCTTCCCCAAAACAGGAGTATGGCCTTTGTGAATGCGGTGGATACCGCGGACATGCATAAGCCGGTGGTATTGCTTTTAAGCGAATGCTGCACAAATTTGGAAAGATCCCTTAAGGAGAAATGGAACCGAAGCTTATAGGTATTGCTCTTTTTAAGAAAATGGACAGACACTACCAGCAGATAGGCGATGTAGCTTGTCATGGTGGCAAGTGAGAGCCCCCTCATTCCGATCACCTTTGACAGGGCAATGGACAGCCCCACATTGACGACAAAGGAGGTAAGATACCCGGCATAGGAAAGCGTATCATCCCCATCGGAGGAGACCATCTCGTCCATAAAGGTAGCCAGTGCC
The DNA here is from genome assembly GCA_017453965.1 of Lachnospiraceae bacterium. Lineage (GTDB taxonomy): Bacteria > Bacillota > Clostridia > Lachnospirales > Lachnospiraceae > NK4A144. The sequence continues at coordinate 473 of JAFTEI010000115.1, read as the reverse complement.
ATAAAGGGAGGCACAAGAACATAAAACTGATAATATTCCCGGGCAAAGGCCTCTATCACCGGGTTACTGGTAAAGTAGCCGAAATAAAGATTTTGTGTGAGATAATACAAAACGGTCTGTATTACCCCCAGGGCGATCGTCGTGAAAAAGCCCAGGGTAAAGAGCTCCCTCGCCCTTTTATAATTGCCGTCCCCCTTAGCCCGGGCGCAAAGATTTGAGCAGCCGGAGGTGATGATATTGGAAATGAAGGTGCTTAAGGAGACGAGCGGAAACATAAGGGAGGTCGCCGCCAGCGCGTCCTCTCCGAGGACCTGGCCCGAAACAACTCCATCCACCATCGTTAGGGCAATGGCAAAAAAGATGCCTGCTGAATATTCCAGGGCACGTTTCCTGTATTCCTTACTGATAAAGGAAAGCTTGAAAATAGAGCGCAGCGCGGCGCCAATACTGCCCTGCTCTTTGAAATGCTTTCT
>JAFTEI010000114.1 GCA_017453965.1 Lachnospiraceae bacterium | reverse complement strand
TACAAGCTTACAAAGGGCAGGGTTCACGCTACAGATTACTCCAATGCTTCCAGGACACTGATGTTCAACATCAACACCTGTGAGTGGGACAAGGAGCTCTGCGACCAGCTCGAGGTTCCGATGAGCATGCTTCCGAAGGCACTTCCTTCCAGCAGCACCGAGTTCGGCGAGTCAGATCCCGAGTTCTTCGGCGGCGCTATTAAGATCGCGGGCGTAGCGGGAGACCAGCAGTCGGCCCTCTTCGGCCAGACCTGTTTCGAAAAGGGTATGGCTAAGAATACCTACGGTACAGGCTGCTTCATGCTGATGAATATCGGTACAAAGCCCATCTTCCCGAATAACGGCCTCCTTACCACGATTGCCTGGGGCCTGGACGGAAAGGTTGAGTACGCTCTCGAGGGTTCCGTATTCGTTGCAGGTGCGGCTATTCAGTGGCTCCGTGACGAGGTCAAGCTTGTCGACCAGTCGCCGGATTCAGAATATTTCGCGACCCGTGTTGAGGATACAAACGGCTGCTACGTAGTTCCGGCCTTTACCGGACTGGGCGCTCCCTACTGGGATCCTTACGCACGCGGAGCTATCACAGGCCTTACCCGTGGTGTAAACAAGTACCACATCGTTCGTGCTACCCTTGAGTCCCTTGCCCTTCAGACCAACGACGTTCTGGCGGCTATGGAGGATGGCTCGGGAGTTAAGCTCAACGCCCTTAAGGTTGACGGCGGCGCTTGTAAGAACAACTTCCTTATGCAGTTCCAGTCAGATATTATCAACGCTCCCGTTCATCGTCCTGTCTGCGTTGAGACGACGGCTATGGGCGCTTCCTATCTGGCAGGCCTTGCAGTTGGCTTCTGGTCAAGCAAGGAAGACGTTATAAAGAACTGGGCCATCGACAGGGAATTCACTCCCGCTATGGACGAGGCTGCACGTGCAGAGAAGCTCAAGGGCTGGAAGCAGGCTGTAAACGCTACTCTCGGCTGGGCTAAATAACTAAGGTTTTTTCCTTCCGCCGGAGGGTGAGGAGCTCCCGGCGGAGGGGTGAAACATATATATAATAAGATTTAAGGAGGATTTATTTATGGGTGCTTATATTGCAGAATTTGTTGGAACATGTCTACTGGTTCTCTTGGGTGACGGTGTTTGCTGTAACGTTAACCTGAACAAGTCGGGCTTTAAGGGCGGCGGAGCCGTTTACATCCTTATAGGCTGGGGAATGGCGGTTATGGTTCCCGCTTTCACCTTCGGCGCAGCCTCGGGCGCACACTTTAACCCCGCAGTTACGATTGGCGCAGCTATCCGCGGCGGTATGGAGTGGGGCATGGTTCCCGGCTACATCATCGCTCAGATGCTGGGCGGCTTTGTTGGCGCAGCTATACTGATGGTTCTCTTTGCAGACCACATCAAGGCTACCGAGGATGACGCTACTGTACGCGGCTGCTTCTGTACTGCTCCTTCAATCCCCAACCAGGGACTGAACTTCCTTTCAGAGTTCGTTGCTACCTTCGTGCTTGTTTTCACACTTGCTTCCATACCTGGAAATTGTGGAGACTCCGGACTTTCATGGGTACTCGTTTATGGCGTTATCGTTGCCTGCGGCGCTTCCTTCGGCGGACTGACCGGATACGCAATGAATGCGGCAAGAGACACAGCTCCCCGTATCGCTTACATGCTTCTTGGACCTAACAAGGGCAAGAAGGATCCCAACTGGGCTTATGGCTGGATTCCGTTGGTTGCTCCTATCTGCGGCGGTATCGTAGCTTCCCTTCTGTGGATGGCACTTAGCGGCGCCGGTGCGATTTAAGGGAGGAAATAGTTATATGTGAGGGTGTTTAAAGAACACTTTGCGTATAAACATTTTAATACTTTTATCAAACAATACTTTTAGTTGCTAACGAATGGAGAAACGGCGGCGGAAGCATAAGGCTCCGTCGCCTTTTTCAACAGAATTTATAACATCATTGACGAAAGGAAAAGTTTAGATATGACTTACGATTGTATAATAATCGGAGCGGGTGTAAGCGGCAGCGCAACAGCCCGGGAGCTTTCCAAATACAGCTTAAACGTTGCCGTCATCGAAAAGGGTGAGGACGTCTGCTCCGGCACAAGTAAGGCTAACAGTGCCATTGTTCATGCCGGCTTTGACGCGGCCGAGGGGTCGCTTATGGCGAAGCTCAACGTGGAAGGCAACGAGATGATGGACGAGCTTTGCTCAGACCTGGATATACCCTTTAAGAGAAACGGCTCCCTGGTGGTCTGCATCCACGAGGAGGAGAAGGGCGGCTTAAAGGAGCTCTACGACAGAGGCATAGCCAATGGGGTCAAGGGCTTAAAGCTCCTCGACAAGGAGGAGCTGCATGAGATGGAGCCCAATCTGGCAGATGAGGCCTGCGCGGCCCTCTATGCCCCCACCGGCGGAATCATCTGTCCCTTTATTTTAAATATAGCGATGGCCGAGAATGCGGCGGTAAACGGAGTCGATTTCTTCTTTAATACCGAGGCGGAGACTCTTAAAAGAGATGATGACGGTATCTGGCACATCCGTACAAATAACGGCGAATACAAGACCCGGTACGTGATAAACGCGGCCGGCGTCTATTCTGACAAATTCCACAACATGGTGGCGGACAAGAAGATCCACATCACTCCCAGAAGAGGAGATTACTGCCTTCTGGACAAGGAGATGGGAAGCTTTGTATCCCACACGATCTTCCCCCAGCCTACAAAGCTGGGTAAGGGAGTTCTGGTATCCCCCACTATCCACGGCAACCTTATAGTCGGACCTACGGCCATAGACATAGAGGACAAGGAGGCGACGGCGACTACGGCTGCGGGCATAAACGACCTTATCGCAAAGGCGGGAATGCATGTTAAGAACCTCCCTGTGGGCAGGAAGGTCATTACGAGCTTCGCGGGTCTGCGTGCCCATGAGGACGCACACGAATTCGTTATAGGCGAGGTCAAGGAGGCCCCCGGCTTCATAGACTGTGCGGGAATAGAGTCTCCCGGACTTACCTCCAGCCCGGCCATTGGCAGGATGGTGGCAGACATCGTAGTTGGCCTTGCAAAGCCTGAGAAGAAGGCTGACTGGAACGGAAAGCGCAAGGGGATTCTCAATCCCTCGGAGCTGTCGGTCGAGGAGAGGAACGAGCTCATAAAGAAGGAGCCCGCCTACGGCCAGATAATCTGCCGCTGCGAGTCGATCTCCGAAGGCGAGATTTTGGACGCCATCAGAAGGCCCCTTGGAGCCCGTTCGCTGGATGGGGTAAAGCGCCGCACCAGAGCGGGAATGGGAAGATGCCAGGCCGGGTTCTGCTCTCCCCGTGTAATGGAGATCTTAAACCGCGAGCTGGGGCTTGCCTATGAGGATATAACCAAGAGCGGCGGAAAGTCCAATATCGTTTTAGAGCGCACGAAAGGGGAGGCGCAGGCAATTTAAGTTACGGGCTCATTATGAGCCTGCGCCGCCGGTTTCATAAAGTGAAACCGGTCACTACATAGATGAAATCAGGAGGAACTATGAAAAACTACGATATAGTAATAGTTGGAGGAGGGCCTGCGGGGCTTGCGGCCGCGGTTGCAGCGAAGAAGGCCGGAAACGACAGCATTCTCATACTCGAGCGTGACAAGGAGCTCGGAGGAATCTTAAATCAGTGCATACATAACGGCTTTGGCCTCCATACCTTTAAGGAGGAGCTTACCGGCCCCGAATATGCATACCGCTTTATGGAGCAGGTATTTGACTTAAACATCGAATATAAGCTCAATACCATGGTCATGGACATCTCGCCCGAAAAGGTGGTAACCACTATGAACCGGGAGGACGGAATGGTCGAATATCAGGCAAAGGCCGTTATTTTGGCTATGGGCTGCAGAGAGAGGCCCAGAGGAGCCCTGAATATCCCCGGATACAGGCCCGCCGGAATCTTTTCGGCAGGCACAGCCCAGAGGCTTGTAAACATCGAGGGCTATATGCCCGGCCGGGAGGTAGTTATCCTGGGATCCGGCGATATCGGACTTATAATGGCCCGCCGTATGACTTTGGAGGGAGCAAAGGTCAAGGTGGTAGCGGAGCTCATGCCCTATTCGGGAGGCTTAAAGAGGAATATAGTCCAGTGTCTGGACGATTTCGGTATACCCCTTAAGCTGTCCCATACGGTCGTGGACATCGAGGGCAAGGAGAGGGTCAGCGCGGTCACCATCGCCGAGGTGGGGCCCGATATGAAGCCGATCCCGGGAACCGAGGAGAGGTATACGTGCGATACGCTTCTGTTGTCCTGCGGACTCATACCCGAGAACGAGCTTTCAAAGAAGGCTGGCGTCGAGATGAATATGATCACGAGCGGCCCTGTGGTAAATGAAAGCCTGGAGACGAATGTGCCCGGAATCTTCGCCTGTGGGAACGTGCTTCACGTGCACGACCTTGTGGACTATGTCTCCGAGGAGGCGGCAAGGGCGGGAGAGAACGCCGCAAAGTACGCCGCCGGACAGACCGCCGCTACGTCGGATAAGGTCATAAAGCTGGTGGCTACCGAGGGAGCCCGCTATACCGTGCCGTCCACCATAGACGTAAGCCGCATGGAGGACCTGCTTACGGTGCGCTTCAGGGTCGGCGCCGTGTTTAAGGACAGCTATGTAAGCGTTTACTTCGACGATAAACAGATAATGCACAATAAGAAGAGGATAATGGCCCCCGGAGAGATGGAGCAGATCATCCTGCAGAAGAAGAAGCTGGAGGAAGCCGGGGACGTGCAAACAATCACCATCAAGATAGAAGATAAATGAGGTAAATATTATGGAAAAAAGAGAATTGACCTGTATTGGCTGTCCCATGGGCTGCCAGATAACAGTAGAGCTGGAAGAGGGGGAGGTCAAATCCGTAAAGGGCAATACCTGTCCCATCGGCGATAATTACGCGCGTAACGAGGTCACCCATCCTGAGAGGACAGTTACGAGCACCGTGCTTATCGAGGGCGGGGACAAGTGCCGCCTTTCGGTCAAGACAAAGAGCAATATCCCGAAGGCCAAGATAAGCGAGTGCATGAAGGAGATCGACGCGGTCCGCATCAAGGCCCCCGTAAAGATCGGCGATGTAGTGATAAAGGACGTCGCCGGAACCGGAGTGGACGTCGTCGCCACGAGGAATGTAGGGTAGGGAACCGAAACAAAAAACTGATAAAAAGTCTGCCGTGCTGACGAAAGTTGACACGGCAGATTTTTCTTTTTATAGTATCGCAGAGGCAATTTTATTTAAATACGCTGTTTGCCATGTGGCATGAGATGGGCGTTTGGTTTTTAGGAGGCATCAATGGAAAAAGCGGTCAGGCTGGTAACAAATCTCATATACGTACTCGGGCTCATTCTGCTGGCGATCCTTCTGTTTACGATCACTATATTCCGGGTCAATATCAATTTCGGACAGGAATTGGTTAACATAAATTACAACCACCTCTCCTTTTACATACTGCTTATTCTGGGCGCGCTGGTCCTGCTGGTGCTTGGAATAAAGGGAGGGAAGCTGGTCGGGAGCATCTCCGAGTCCAGGCTCTTTACGGTCCTGGCGGTCGCTTTTACCCTTGCGGGAATGTATATAATTTTCAATACCACAATGACGCTGAGGAACGATGCCAACTACTGCTTCAGCGCGGCGAAGGATTTTAACCTCGGGGACTACCGCTCCCTGCTTTTCGACCACTATCTGGGCTATGATTCCCACCAGCTGGGGCTCGTGACCTTTGAGCGTATCCTCTGCCTCTTCAGCGAGAATATAATGTTCTTCCAGCTCTTCAACCTTGCGCTGGGAATCCTCAATAACTATCTGACCTACAGGATCGCGGATCTGGTCTTTAACGGCAACGTCCTCATCAACAAATTTGCGATACTGCTGTCCGTCCTCTTTCTTCCCCAGCTTTTCTTTATCATGTACATATATGGGAATATCCCGGGCTTTACCTGCCTTATGACCGCATATTTCTTCGGACTCAGGGCCCTTTTGGGCAGGGGGAGGCTGCCGTGGGCGGATTTGCTGCTAAGCGTCATGTTTTCAGCCTTCGCCATCCTTATCCGTTCAAATTACATGATAGGGGTCCTGGCCCTCGCCATCGTCGCGCTGCTGGACCTGATCGGGAAAAGGCGCATCGTGGCCGCTGCAGCGGTGTTTCTGGCGGCCGTGCTGATCTTTACGGTTCCGACAAGGGCGCTGCAAGCCTACTATGAAGCTAAGAGCGGGATAGAGGTAAGCCGGGGGACTCCCATGATCCTTTACGTCGCCATGGGACTGCAGGAGGGGCCCATGGGAAACGGCTGGTACAATGCCTTTAACAACAATACCTATGAGGACAGCGGCTATGACTACGAGGCTGCGGCGCAGATCGGCAGGGAGGAGATCGGCAGGCGGTTGTCGGTATTCAAAGCAGACCCCGGCTACGCGGCGGATTTTTTCAGCGACAAATTCATCTCCACCTGGGCGGACCCCACCTTCCAGTCTGTCAACAGCGCCCCGGCGATAACCCTGGAAAACTGGGACGACAAGGTAAGAGGAGAGCTTCTGAACAATATTTACAGCGGAGGCAGGGCCTACAGCATCATAGCGACCCTGAGCAATGTCGTAAACGTCATAATAGTCGCCGCCGCCTTTTTGTTTTATGTGCTTATCTTTAAGTCAAAGGAAAAGACGGGCCTTAAGGAGGTCCTGCTGCTGTTTATGCTGTACACGGTCGGAGGAATGCTCTTTCACCTGGCCTGGGAGACGAAGGCGAGGTACGTCCAGACCTATATCTACATACTGATACCGGCGGCGGCCGCGGGAATACACAGGCTTTGCGAGGTGATAGCCGGGATGAGAAAAAAGATTTGACACGGCTTTGGATTCGTGGTAGTCTCTCATATCATAAAAAGACAAGGGCGTCTTGGAGTGAAGAACTCCGGGACGCCTTTTTTGTTATCGCAGGGGCGGCGAAAGGAAATTATTGGCCTTGCGGCCAAACGCCACCCCGCGGGCGAGTAGGGAGAAAGCGTCCCCTACCCGATTTAAGTTTAATTTTCTGGAGGGGAAAGATATGTGTTCCATAGCCGGTATTTGCGGAAGAGAAGGCGGATATGACAAGCTTAAGGAGGCCCTTGAGAAGACGCATTCGAGGGGACCGGACAGCATGCGGATAGTGAATACGGGAAACGGCTATCTGGGCTTTAACAGACTTTCGATAATGGGACTTAGCGAGGCAGGGATGCAGC
>JAFTEI010000113.1 GCA_017453965.1 Lachnospiraceae bacterium | reverse complement strand
CAACGACAACAATTCTGTGCGGCCTGATGAGCTGCAGTCGTGGCTTACAACACAGGAACCTCCGATCACACTGTCTCAAGCGAAGATAAGTCTGGAGGAAAAGGTAAGGGTGTGGCAGGCTATCAACAAACCATATCAGATAAGCCTGTTCTATAAGGCGGCACCTGTATTCCTGTCGAGCGGAGAGATCATCGATACGCCCAGAGTTGTGGATGCAAGCTTCTCACTGCATGCGGTGGGTGAGGAACAATAGGAAGGACCCACACGCAAACATTATTACCATAGTAAGGAACTTTGAGGTTCCTAAGAAAGGAGGAAAGGATACGTGGAAGCTTTCGCTGTTCTTAGAGCAAAACTGGATTTGTTGGTAAGGCTCGTGGATACGACAACGGGAGCAACGGTAGATGAGAGAAATGTCCTTTTTATGAGAGATGAAAGAAAAGTGCGTCCGGAGGAGCGCGGAAACGGGAATTACGTATTCATAAACACCGGCAGGGAAGATTTTCTCATGCGTATAAAAGTAGCGGGGTTTGAAGAATATGTTACCCATATCAGGTATGAAGAGCTTGACGCAAATATTCCGGAATGCGTTGCTTTCCTGATACCATCAGAGAAAGCAAAAAGGGGTGAAGGCTTTTTTAGTCTCTCAGGTAATCTTCCTTTTCTTGAAGCGTTGGAGGCAATAAACTTATCCAGGATAGCCTGCACGGCCAATGAGTACACTCCTAAGAAATTGCTTATGAACGTATTCAGCAGCGCGGGAGCATGGGTCACCCTGGAGGGCAAGTATTACGGTTTATTGCAGCCGGACAAACAAAGCTATGAAAAAATAGAGGTGCTCGGAAATGAGGGCCCTCAGAATATTAAGCTGAAAAGTCCGCTCGAGAAGGAATTTACTTCAAATCTGCCGATAATGAGGATAATCTTCGGAAGTGTAAATGACGACGGAGACTATCTTTTAAGAGTTCGGGACGACGGAGGAGACCAGACTTACCTGGTCAGATACGTCGTGGACGGAGAAGTAAAGTTTCAGGTGGTGGACTTTTACGAAGGCGGAGAGCTGGACCTTAATAAGGCTTTCCCCACAGGCGAGTCAGACCCGGAAAACACGGAGGAGGCGGAGGGAGAACCTGAAGCCGAGTCCAAAACGGAGGTAAAAGGTTGAGTCAGGCAGTAGTAGTCGGAGCGAATTGTATGTGCTCTTTCGGCACAACACCGGCTCCGCTAAAAGTAACATCGCAGTCAGCGGTCGTAATAGGAGGGAGCCCCGCAGCCACTATCCAGGATAGCGGCGCAATGACCAACGTAGGTCCCTTCGGTATGTGTACCACACTTTCAAATCCGGCGGTAGCTTCGGCTACGACGGCAGCTCTGGGAGTTTTGACCCCCCAGCCGTGCACACCGATGCCGGCGGGCACATGGATACCGACACAGCAGACCACACTGATAAACGGGAAGCCGGCCTTGACACAGGATTGCAAGATGGTATGCGCATATGCAGGACAGATAACCATAACCCTGCCGGGACAGGCAAGCGTAACGATAGGATGACGGTAGTACCCGTCAAATAAAAGTCTATATAGGAAAGGAAAAGAATATGGCTGAATATTTTTCACCCGGAGTCTACGTCGAGGAATACGATAATTCTCCGCGTAGTATAGAAGGAGTAGGCACAAGCACAGCAGGTTTCGTAGGACTGGCAGAAAAAGGCCCCGTCAGCGGAGCACCGCAGCTTGTAACAAGTTTTAAGCATTTTAAACAGCAGTTTGGCGGCTTCTTAAGTGAGTTCGCATACGGCGAGTTCAGATTTTTAGCAAACAGCGTAGAGCAGTTCTTCATGAACGGCGGAACAAGATGTTTCGTAATGCGTGTCGCTCCCAAGGATGCGGTATGCGCAGAAGCAGAAAAAGGCATCTTAAAGGTAAGTGCAAAGAACCCCGGAGCATGGGGCAACAAGGTACAGGTTACCTTAAGCACTGTTAAAAAGCAGAAGATGCAGCTCTTAGAGAAGAAGGGCGACGGCTTCAGAGCCAAGAGCGTGGACGGCTTCAGAGAGGGAGATATCCTCGAGTATGAAGGAACCTATACAAGGATCAAGACGATCTTTGACAACATCGTTACCTTTGAGGACGAGTTACCCGACAAGGCTGTTGACAACGCAATAATCCCGAAGTCATTGCTCTACCTTGTAACGGCAGACCTGAGCGTTCGCTACGGCGACGAGGCAGAGACCTATCAGGATCTGAGCTTTAATATCCAGTCTCCGAGATATATCGGAGCAAGGCTTGCAAGCAGCGAGCTTATAGACGTAGAGATCGATCCGATCGAGGAGTCGATAAATCCCGTAGAGGAGATTTTAGGCAGCGGCAATGAGAGCGGCGTATTTATGCTCGAGGGCGGTTCAGACGGAAGCGTTTCAAAGGTAAACGCAGCTACCTTCATGGGAGAGGACAACGGCCCCGGAAAGCGTACCGGAATTCAGGCCTTCGTTGAGAACAATCTCGTAAGCATGATGGCAGTTCCCGGAATTACGATGCCGGAGGTTATAGTTGCACTGGTTGCACACTGCGAGAACCTTCGCAGCCGTTTCGCGGTAATCGATATGCCCGCAGACCTCTATAAGCCTGCAGACCTGGTTAACTACAGGAACATCATTGACTCAACCTACGCGGCTATGTATCATCCCTGGATCGAGGTATTCGACAGAAGCTCCAATAAGTCCGACTACATCCCTCCTTCAGGAGCGGTTATGGGCGTATATTCGAGAACGGATATCAACAGAGGTGTGCATAAGGCACCCGCTAACGAGACAGTATTCTGCACAGGCTTAAAGGTAAATTACACCAAGGACGAGCAGGATATCTTAAACCCCGAGGGAATAAACCTCATCCGCGCACTGCCCGGACAGGGTATCAGGATCTGGGGTGCACGTACAGCTTCTTCCAACAGTGCGTTCAAGTATGTCAATGTGCGCAGGCTCTTCATCTTCGTGGAGGAGAGCATCAAGGCAAACACCAACTGGGTCGTATTCGAGCCCAACGATGCAACGCTTTGGCAGAGAGTCGAGCTTACTATTTCAAGCTTCCTCGACGGACTCTGGAGAAACGGAATGCTGGCAGGTGATTCACCGGCAACGAGCTATTTCGTAGAGATCGGTGCAAGCACGATGACCAGAGACGATATTATGAACGGCAGACTTATCTGTAACATAGGTATCGCACCTTCAAGACCCGCAGAGTTTGTTATCTTCCGCGTAACTCAGTTTACGGCAGAGGCAGCCGGCGGAGAAGGCGGCGAATAAAGAGAGGACCATTAACTAAAACAGGAAAGGAATGAATTGAATTATGGCAGCAACAACATATGAAAACGGGCATAAATCATATTATCCGTTAACAAAAATGAACTTTCTTGTCACGGTCTCCGAAGTTTCAGGAACGGCCGCATTCAGCGAAGTGACAGGAATTGAAAGCTCAGTAGACGTTATCGAGTTCAGACAGGGTAACTCAGGTTCACTTGCACCTGTAAAGATCCCCGGACTTGTAAAGCATGGAAATGTAACCTTACGTATGGGATATATCATCGACAATCCCTTCAAGACCTGGATACAGGAGTGCGTAAGTGAGACCAGAGGACAGATGCCCAGGTATGACGTGTTGATAGAGCTCATCGACACCAACCCCGAGGCACCCAAGCAGATAGTTGAGTCTCACCAGGGTACGAGAACGTGGACGCTCACAAACGCATGGGTAGCTAAGTACAATGCTCCCGATCTCGATGCTAAGACATCGGATGTAGCGATCGAAAGTGTTGAGCTTGCATACGAAGAATTGGTAATCCCCAACTAATAAAGATTTTCATAGGTTTTACGGCAGCACGAGAAGGCTCGTGCTGCTGCTAATGCTTATGAGATGAACATGAAAGGAGGACGAATATGACACAGAAAGAGACAACAAACATCATCATTAAGCTTAAGGAAAAAGGCTGGAGCGCGGATGAAATAATCGCCTTCCTGGCATATATCGAGACTCATAGCCCCTCGGAGGATGAGGCTAAAAGAGCACTGGAGCAATAGGGGGAATAAATGGAAACGATCTATGATTTCACGCTGCCGAAGGGATATCTGGACGCATCGGGAGAATTGCACAGAAAAGGAAAGATGCGTCTTGCCACCGCAGGGGACGAGATCTCGGCCACGAGGGACCCGAGAGTTTTGTCGAATCCGTCATATTTAACGGTAGTCATCCTGAGCCGTGTTATAACGGAGATAGAGGGAGTGAGCGCAATAACCGCCACCCTCATAGAGAAGCTCTTTACGGCAGACCTGGCATATTTACAGGATATGTACCAGAAGATCAACGATATAGAGCCGCCCACGATGACGGTGGTCTGCCCGGATTGCGGAAAGACCTTTGAGGTGCCGCTAAATTTTACCGGGGAGGGATAAGGCTCTATCCCGAGGAGGAGCTTTACAAGGAGATGTCGTTTATCTCGTATTATTTCCACTGGAGCGAATCGGATGTCTTAAAGCTTGAGCATGCCGAGAGGCGAAGGTGGTGCTCTGAGATCTCGGTGATAAACGCAAGCCTTAATCCCTCGAAGGACAAAAAGAAGGAAAAGAGTATTTTGGAGATGCAGCCTTCCAGATAGGTCTGCAGCTTGAGGTAGCATATGGCGGAAGAAGAAATAAAAAAATCGAATGACTGGTCCAAGGACAAGCACAAATTAAATCCGGTTCCGAGCTTTAACTTTGCCTTAGAGGTCGAGGCCATGTTCTTTATGCCCCTTAAATCCGTAAGGGTATTCAACAAGGAAAACGAGTTTGAATACTATCAGGAGGGGGGCTTAAATGACTATGTCCATATGCTGAGAAAGCCGGTATCGAAGCCCTTTACCTTCCAGGTGGAGAGATATGTGGGCACTTCAGCAAATACTGACTTTGCCACCTCCTTCTTAGATCCCATAGCTTTGGGAACGGAGCTCATACTTCCGGTAATCCTTTATGTTACAAGGTTTCCCGCATCAAATTCGGGAGACAATTTCAGCTTTACCAATACCCCAAGAGCCTACATTTTCACCGGCTGTGTAGTGACGGCAAAGGAATACGGAGAGCTGAACGCGGAGCGGAGCGGCCTTTACACCGAGACCACCACCATAGCCTACAAGGAGCTCTTCGTCATGAACGGCTTAAGCACTGACTGGGAGAGCAGGGAGCTTTGGGAATTCCCGAAGGATGCCAATAACAAGGGCAATAAGCCTAAGAATAAGATCAAATGGAGCGATAAGGATACCGTTAAGCCGGCCTCTCAGTGGGAGTACACCGGAGATGTAAAAGGAAAAGGACCCCGTCACGATCTTTATGAAAAGGCTGCCGAAAATAACGGGAAGAAGCCTAAACCCTCCCAATGGGAATACGACGGAACTGTCACCGGAAAGGGAGACCGTCACGATCTCTATGGAAAGGCTGCCGAAAATAACGGGAAGAAGCCTAAACCCTCCCAAT
>JAFTEI010000112.1 GCA_017453965.1 Lachnospiraceae bacterium | reverse complement strand
TATAAACCTTTCCACCTCCTGCCGGGCCTGCTCGTAGTCCTTAAACAGTATGGCCTGCATGCCGAAATCCCGGGCTCCGGTGACATTTGCCTCGTGGTCGTCTATAAAGATGCACTCCTTCCTGTCGAGGCCGTATTTTTCACAGATACACTCATAGATATCCGCATTGGGCTTGATCTTGTGCTCGTAGCAGGAAAAGACCCCGCCGTCCATCAGGTGCAAGAACCCCAGGGCCCCGTAGTTGCCCTCGATCACATGCTCCGAGTAATTGGAAAGATACAGGACCCGGCAGCCCTTTTCCTTAATGGACTTTATCCAGGGCTTTGCGTAGTCGTTGAGTTTAAGAGCCTGGGGCGCTTTTTCGTAAAACTCCCTTATCTCCTCCTCGTAGTCCGGTCCCAGCTTTATAAAGGCGTCCAAAAGCTGTTCCTCGGTCCAGACTCCCCTGTCCAGCTCGTCCCATATACCGTGCTTAAACATGATGTCGTAGAGGATGTCCACCGTTTTTTCATCCTTAAAGAGGGTGCGCATGAAGTCCCTCCAGTTGTACCCGGCCAGGACCCCTCCTATATCAAAAATCACCGTCTTTTTCATAGTCCTTGGCTGCCGTTCAATTATTCTCTGTCCTGTCGAAGGCTATGTCCACCGCCTGGGCATCCGTTACCTCAGGGGCGCCCTCGCTGGGCTCCGTAAAGCGGTTTATGAGATCAGGGACCATATCCAGTATCTTGGTAACGGAATCCTGATGCTTGATATTTACAAGCTTTGTACCGCCCCTGGAAATAATGAGCACCGCCGAGGGCGTCATCTTTCCGCCGATACCTCCGGCTCCCGAAGTCTTTTTTTCCTCGTTTCCGGTTCCCGCTCCCATACCGAAGGACACGTCCACCAGCGGCAATATTATCGTGTCGCCAAATCTGACGGGCTCTCCCACCACAGTTTTGGTCGAAAGGAACGAACTCATTCCGTTCATGAGCTTATCCAGAAAATCCTCCACTCTTAAATCAGCCATTATATCCCTCCTGTCACTCTTATTCCGTTATTATTCCACACTTATTCCAAATTTTGTCCGCGCTTCATGCGTCTTATGAACCGCATAAAGTTTTTATTGAAATAGCACTTTGCCAATACTATTACTGCCACATACAGCTGGAAAAAGCCCTTCATGTAGAAGTTCCCCTCCAGCACCTCCCGTTCAAAATCCGGCTCGACCAGAAAATGCCTGCCGTACACGGGCCTTAAGGTGCAGATGAGCCCCAGAAGCTCTCCCGTATCCGCAGGGTCCTCCCGGCCCATTTTAAGATAGCCCTCAAGCCGCCTCGGCCTCAGATGCCACAGCAGATACTTAAGCTGCTTCCAGCCGAAGCCGATCGCCTCCTTGGAGGTCTCCAGCTGCAAAAGGTCCTTATAATACCTGACCTTTTTGAACGCAAGCCTTATTTTATCATAGAGCTCCTGAATTGTGTAGCCGATATTTTTTACCCTGGATACCGTCTTATCGCGCAGTTCCCGTATCTTTTCAATAAAACCCTTTATCTTGTCAACAAAGCCTCTTATCCTGCCGGCAAGTCCGGCCCTCTTTCCATCCTCTTCCCCTGAGGCCTGATCCTGTCCTTGTGCTTCTTTATCCCCGGCCCTCTCTTCCGCCTTTTCCCCGGCCTCCGCCGGCTCCGGGCTCTCCTCCAGGCTTTCCTTCGAAGAAACGGTACTGATTGCCGTCTCCTCCTTCTTTTCGGGTGCCTGCTCTATCTCGTCCAGGATATTATCCGCCTTTGCACCCCCTGCCACAGCCGGTTCTTCCTGATCCCCGTCGTCCTCCTCATCGGTATCTCTCCCGCTTTCGAGCTTCTTTCTCCCAAATATTTTCAGATACCAGGAAAGCTTGCTGTTTTCGGCGTCCGCCTCGGCGTGGATGAGATACGCCATATAGGTCACCTTGGCCTTTGCCTTAAAGCAGCCCTTCGCCTGGTCAAATTCGGCCCATAACTGATAGTGTATCGGCAGGAGCAGAATCAGGAGCACCAGCACAAGGACTAAGGCGAGAATACTTAAGAGCACTATTCCTGTGATCTTTAATATGCTTAAGAATATCGCCATGCCTTTACCGTTCCTCTAAAAAGCCCTTTACGTCAAAGCCTCCGCTTTTCTCGTAGACTTCCCTCACTATATCTGCGGCCAGCCTGACCGCCTCCTCGTAGCCCCGGGCCACTCCCACCACCGTCAGCGGGTGCCTCTTATAAAATTTATGCTTAAGTCCCGAAAGCTTTCTTCTCTCGAGCAGGCCTCCGTTGTACTGCGGAAGCGTGAGCACATAGGTGTCCCCCGGCGGCTTGCCGTGATCGATCCGCCACTTTGTAAAAAGCTTGTTTTCCGAGGCCTTTTCCCCGTAATATATGTTCCTTATATATTCCATAGTCCCGATTTTTTCATAATATATTGACTTTGTCAATGTTAATTCTTATACTATATCTTGTATTTTCGCGTGTGAATCTGCAACAAGATATGTTGTATAAAAACTGGAGGCTGCTTAAATGTATATGGTAGCGACCCCCGCTCTTCAGATAGGCATGACGGCCGCTGAGGACGTGGTTTCGGGAACAAATGTGGTGATAAAAAAGGGCTCGATGATCGATGATATCGCGATCAAGAAGCTTCAGGCCTACCACATCATGGGTATAAATATTACTGAGCCTGCCGATTACGCTTCCACGATGCTCGAGAAGATGAAGCTCTCCCGGGAGTTCAAGCAGTTCCAGACGGACTATGAGGCCAATCTCATGGCCTTTAAGGTGGCGGTGGATTCCTTTATACAAAAGAAGGTCCCCTTCCGGGTCATCGACCTCTTTACCATCGTCGACCACCTCATCTATCCCAATATGACGGCTACCACTCTCTTTTCCTATATAAGCCTTATCCTCGTGGAGGAGGACAGGATGAACTATGCCCACTCCTTAAACGTGGCTTTGATAGCAAAGATCTTCGCCAAGTGGTTCCGCTTAAACGAGGACGATACGAATACCCTCATTCTCTGCGGGTTCCTGTATGACATCGGCAAGTTCATGCTGCCCAACGACATTATCTGGAAGCCCGACAAGCTCTCAAAAATGGAGTATGACCTGGTGAAGACCCACGCCTTTTACGGCTACTATCTTCTTAGCAAGACTCCGAACATTCCTCAGTCCGTGCTCCTGGCGACTCTCCAGCACCATGAAAGAGTCGACGGCTCCGGCTATCCTCAGGGGCTTCCGGGAAATGCGATAAATCACTTCGCAAAGATAATCGCCATCCTCGATGCCTACGAGGCCTTGACGAGCGCCCGCTCCTACAGGCGGCCCAAGAACCCCTACGAGGCGGTCCAGATACTGGGCTCCGACGGCTATACAAAATACGATGCCTCTTATATCAAGAATTTTCTCACCTATATCGTGGAGGAGCTAAAGGGAAATAATGTGCGCCTGAACAATGGAATGGAGGGCGTTGTCGTGATGAATAATCCCAACGATCTTTCGCGTCCCTATGTGCAGCTCGAAAACGACAATATCTTCAGCCTCTCCGACCACAAGGAAGTCTATATTACGGATATTATCTGAGCCAAATCCAGGGGCTGTCAAATTAGTGCAAAATATAAAAATTTAGCCAGCAGTTCTTGGTGAATAGTGCCTGCGATTAGGCTTGGGCGAGCACCTGTCTGAGCGCAGTTTCGAAGACCGTAGGTCGCGCGAAACAAGCGAGTTGCGCAGAACAAGCCGCGTTTATGAGCAGGTGCTATGAGCCTAGAACTGGCTGAGCCTTTTATATTTTGTGTTAATGCGTCAGCCCCTTTGCGTTATACTCTTTTAAAATCTGAAATCCCTCTTCCCATTCCTGCGGATTTCTTCAATATTATTCGCGGCAATTCCCCGGGTCTTTTCGTTGGGTATGCGCTGCAGCTCTTTTTCAATGAGCTCATAGCCCCTCTTCTTCGTCGCCTCGGAGGCGTAGTCTTCAAGGTACTCCGACAAGGTCATAAGCGCGTTCGGGTGGCAGCAGTTAAGTATCTGTCCGTTCTTGCAAAGGCTCATGAACCTGTCTCCGGTTCTGCCCTCCCTGTAGCAGGCCGTGCAGAACGACGGAATATGCTCCTTCTCCATAAGCCAGTCCACAACCTCGTCTAAGGACCTCTGGTCGGAGACGTCGAACTGCTCCGTATCGTGGGGCCTCTCCTCCTGAGCATAGCCGCCGACGCTGGTGCGCGACCCTCCGCTTATCTGGGAAATTCCGAGCTCCAGAAGCTTCCCTCTGACCTCCTGATTTTCCCGGGTCGAGATTATCATTCCCGTGTAGGGCACAGCCAGCCTTATGCAGGCCGTGAGCTTCTCGAAGATCTCATCGCTTATCCCGTTGTCAAAGGTATCGGGATCGATGTCGTCCGCCCTCTTTACCCTGGGAACGCTTATCGTATGGGGTCCGACTCCATGTACCGCCTCCAGGTGCTCCGCATGCATTATGAGCCCGGCAAATTCATATTTATAGAGCTCGAGTCCGAAGAGGACACCGAGACCCTCATCGTCGATACCGCCCTCCATGGCCCTGTCCATCGCCTCGGTATGGTAGTCGTAGTCGTGCTTGGGCCCCGTGGGGTGGAGCCGCAGATAGCTCTCCTTGTGATAGGTCTCCTGAAACAGGACGTAGGTCCCTATCCCGGCCTCCTTCAGCCTATGGTAATTCTCAACCGTCGTGGCCGCTATATTTACATTTACCCGCCTTATATCCCCGTTCTTATGGTGGACGCCGTAAATTGTCCTTATGGAATCGAGGATATATTCGATCGGGTTATTGACCGGGTCCTCTCCCGCCTCGATGGCAAGGCGCTTGTGCCCCATGTCCTGGAGCGCGATGACCTCGGCCCTGATCTCCTCCTGAGTAAGCTTCTTTCTCGGAATGTGTTTATTCTTCATGTGGTAGGGGCAGTACAGGCACCCGTTCACACAGTAGTTTGAAAGATAGAGGGGCGCGAATATCACTATCCGGTTGCCGTAAAAGGCCTGCTTTATCTCCGCGGCGATCTCATATATTCTCTGGATGACCTCAGTGTCCTCACAGGCCAGGAGCACCGACGCCTCCCTGTGTGTGAGCCCGGCACAGGTACACCCGTTCCCGTTTTTCTTCGGCCTAGCCTTTTCCAGTAGCTTCTCTATCAGTTCCAAGTTGTTTTTATTTTTCTCGGCGTATTCCAGGGTCTCCCTGATCTCCGCGTCGTTTATAAATTCCTCTGCCTTAAGGGACTTGGGATCATAAACTGCCATTTTTCACACCAGCCCCTCAATTTTCTACGAGCTCGCTGAGCTCGTTTTGTACCGCTTCCATGGTCTCGGAAATAATAGTCGTGGAAGCTGAGATTTCCTCGGTGGAAGCCGCGAGGTTCTGTATCCTGGAATTTACGTCGGAAACGATCTCCATGAGGTGATCGGTCTCCCCGGCGATTCCCTCCACCGCGTTCTTGATATTCTTATTCGCGTCGCTGCTCTTCGAGGCCGTATCCTTGGAATTGGAGGCCAGCTCGTTGATCTCTCCGGCGACTACCGCAAAGCCTCTTCCGACCTCTCCGGCCCTGGCCGCCTCGATCGAAGCGTTGAGCGCCAAGAGGTTCGTCTGATCGGCTATGCTTACTACCCTGTCGTTATTGGAGCTTAGCTCATCGAGCGCCTCGGTGATATTCCTGACCGAGTCCCCGAGACTTACGCAGAAGCTCTCGACGTTTCCGATCTCGTTTGAAAGCTCCGTGCTCTCCTGGGCGTTGCTGTTGTTGCCCTCGACCATGCCCTGAATGGAATCCTTCAATATTATAAACTTCTCGTTTACGCTCTCGACGGTGCTTAAGATCTCCGCCCTCTGGTTGTCGAGCTTTTCCTGCTCCTGTTCCACCAGCTCCTGGACCTCTCTCTTTTCCTTCTCCACGAGTTCCTTTAAGTAGTGTACGCAGTTTTCCTTGTGGTTAAAGCCGTTATGAATGGCCGTAGCCATATCCCGGCAGGTGTCGTATCCGCAGCAGGAGCAGTTGATCTTCCTGGACTCCGCCGTGGTCTTGTGCATATCCTCAAAGATCCTGTTAAGCTCCGCCTCGGAAGGTGTCTTTATAGGACACTGGCTCGAGCGGTCGGTATACTTTCTTAAATAGTCCTCGAGCTTAAGGCCCGCAAACTGCTTATTTAAAGCCGCCAGTCTCTTCTCCGGAGTGAGAGGCCTCGACCAGGCGCTCTTCTTCGTATTCTTCTTGACGCTCTCCTGTATCTCAAGGAGGTTATAAAGCGCATCGTCGGTCTCGCTCAGCTTCTCGTCAGTACCCG
>JAFTEI010000111.1 GCA_017453965.1 Lachnospiraceae bacterium | reverse complement strand
TAATGGAAAGCACACCTGGTTATTCAGTTTTAATGCATCGTAGTTTTTCCTTGCAGTCATTTTAATTTTGCCCTATTTGCTTTTGCAAAATTGATTATGCCACAAAAATTCCTCCTTGTCAACACATAATTTCCCAATTACTCCAATTCGTCCATCACTCGCCAGACACGCCTCCGGCAGGGCATTGCGGCACACCGCATAACCCGCTGCTCAGTACTTGAGCTTATCCAAGCCCTCTTTCCGCCTAGTGAAAAACTCTTCTATTCTATCCGCCTTTCCGTTAAACATAGCTATGAGACCCGCATCGTCCGTGAAACGCCTGTACCATCCCTCCATCGGGAGCTCCATGATATTTCTCCTGTTTTCGACGACGGCCCTGACGGTCTCCGGTGAGCAGTTCGTTTCGGAAAGCTCCTCAAGCCTTTCGTAAAAGAGCTTCTCAAAACCGGGATTTTTCATAAGCTCGTCAAACATATTATCCCCTTCCCTTACGTAGGAGACAAAGTCAAAGCCCTCTTCGAGATCCGCCGGGTCCATGGACTTATTGTTTACGTCAAAGAGCATGAATCTCCACCTGCAGTCCCCGTACTCCACTCCCTCCTCAGGCTCCCTGGTTCTCCAAAGGGCGAAATTTCTTGCCGGCCAGTCGTTGCGGTTTCCCATATATATCCTGAAGGCGTAGTAATCCAAAAAGCTGTCTATATCCACCGCCTCGCAGAACTTCCCGTAGTTTTCCTGCTTTTCAAATTCTCCGGTATAGACCAGGTATCTGAGCTGGTCATACAGCTCTATGTCCTCCTCCTCGCCCTCCTCGAGCTCGAGATTTTTTATCATGACAACATTGTCCCCGCGGACTCCGAACTGCCTTACGATATAGTCCTCGTCAAACTTTTCCGAAAGGTCCATTATCCCCCAATACTCTCCATTTAAGAACAGGAAGCAGGGATAGTGTCTCATCACCGAAAAGCTTAGGGCCTCCTCACGGCTTACAGGTTCTTCCGCCTCCTTTCCCGCTGCCAGATCAGCGGCGATCACGTCCTCGAGCTTATATGTGGCATCGTTTCCGCCGTTAAACATAGTTATTACACTTTCGTATTTATCACCACTGAAAAATACTGTATCAAAGGTTTCACTCCCGTATTCCTTCCGTGCATAGATATTCAGGCTCTTTTGAGGATAGGCCCGGCTCCAGTTGCCCTTTATCCTGATTCCGACATTCTGCTGGGCCTTGAGGCTCCTGTCTCCGTCAAAATAGGACATCACTGCCTCCCGCTCCCATTCAGCACCCCTGTTCCTGTAATTCGCGTCGTCCCAGGGCGTAACATTGTCCTCGTTCTCCCTTATGAGATAGTCGTCCATCGCCTTTCCCGTCACATATATCCCCTTCTCATAGCCAAAAAGGCTGTCCGGATCGGTGACCAGCGACATTATCGGAAGCCCCTCATACTGCGGCCTGTCCTTATAGCCGATAAAATATACCCGCGTATTTACCTCGCTGAAGCTCCCGTCCTCACCGCAGGAGGTCGCTCTTATCACCACCGCCTTATCCACATTTTCCGATGGAAGCTTATAATGCTTTTCATCCTCGATCTGTACCGAGGTCGGATCTACGAAAAAGCAGGAAGTCTCCTTAAGCCCGGCATACATATTCGGAAGAGACGAGTTGTCTGAAATCTTTATGGGGCCGGAATACAGCCTTCCGTTTTTTATCGGGTCCGACCCGTCGGTAGTGTAGTAGATCTCAGACTCCCGGTCATCCCTGATCTCAAGCTCGAAGGGCTCGTCGTAAAAGCCGCTCTCATGGGACAATTCCAGGCCATGCTCCGACGGGATCACCAAGGCTTCGGACCGGTCGTTGCTGCTTCCAGGGCTCGGCGACAGAACCTTAAACTCTCCCTTCCCGTCAGATACCCGGGCAAAGGAGGTATTGTAGCGAAGCCCCGGGACATCCACCTCCTCTAACGGATTCCCGGCCTTGCCGCAGAGGATGATCCTCGTTCCGTCCGAGGAGATATTGAAAGGAGCGTACAGAGTTCCCTCCGCAGCAGCTTCCTCCTGCAGCCCGGCACTGCCCGTCCCCCTGCCGGTAAATATATAATTTTTAACTGAAAACTTGGAATCCGGATTCTCCGGAACGATATCGGAAAGATATTTCTCCGACATATAAACTATGAGATATGCCCCCGGCTTAAGCTCAACCTCGGGAAAAATGAACTCCTCAGAGCCCCTTTCTCCGGTCCTGAGCCTGAAGCCCTTTAAATTTACCGCCTGGCCGGAACTATTGTAAAGCTCGGTCCAATCCGGATGTCCGCCCCGGTTATCCGACACTGCGGAGAGGTTATTAGTCATAACCTCATTAATATGGATATTCTTCTCAGCGTCGCTCTCGGTGTAGCTGAAAAATAATATCCCTCCAATAATAAGGAGCAGTGAGATCATCACTGCTCCTGAAAAACCCTTGCGGGTATCAGCCATGATATTCTCCGTTATATCTTATCAGGGTTACATCATTCACATCTCCGATACCTCGGATCTCATCGGCGAACTCCATCTTCTTTTCGTCGCAATCCAGCTGGATCGTAAGCTCGGTGTTGTCCTGCCTTACCGTCTTGGACTTTATTGTGTAGGACATCCCTCCGAGCCTGGAAGTGACATCCTTCTCCACATCGCCCTTGGAATGAACTATCATTATATACGAGCTGCCTATATCCTTGCGGGAATGCATTATCATGACGATCGCCAGCATGAAGACCATTCCCACTGCAGCTAGGAGATACATGCTCGCCCCTATGGTTATTCCCATGGTTATCGCCCAGAAGATATACATTATATCCAGCGGCTCCTTTATGGCGGTACGGTATCTTACAATAGACAGGGCACCGACCATACCTAGGGAAATAACTATGTTTGTACTGATTGCCAGCGTTACCATACAGGTCAGCACCGTCATGCCGACGAGTGTAAGCGCGAAGGTCCTGGAATAGATAACTCCCAGGAAATACCTCTTGTATATCTCGTATATCAGGATACCTATTATCAGCGCTATCGCCATATCGACGATAATCGTAAGCAGTGTGCTTAAGGATATCGACTGATTATACATATCCGATTCCAAAATCGATTTCTTGATCATTGCTCTGACACTCATTTTATATCTCCTTTATCATAGGGGTCTTATCCCCGGTAATATATGATTTACAGCTCCTTGAAGAACTGCTCCGTTACTTTATCTTATTATTTCCATTCCGTAAATATCCCGCCTTATGTTGCTGCACATAACGTACTTGGAAGAGGATATTTCCGCGGCAGCGCGGGGAATGACAATATCCTGAAATATATCCGGCAAAAATTCCGTAAATTTTACTTCCATTATAAGTGTATCCGGTATCTGCATCGCATTGTATACCGGCAGCCCGGGATCGAATATATCGTATCCGTTAAACGCGGCTCTTACATGCATATCAAAGGTGATGCGCACGGTTCCCGATTCATATACAAAGGGAATCCTGTCGTAATCCACTATCACATCGGGATGCATTCCCGACCTTAGCAGCATATAAAACTCCTGCGAAAGCTCATCCTTCTTGTCCTTAAGGAACTCATACCTCCCGCCGATTATATCATCTGTCTCCCGTCTGGTCAGGGGGATTGAAAATTTATAGATATATTCGTTCTGCTTTTCCTTGCATTCAAGGGCAATGTGGCTGTCGCTGCAATTATAGATCCTTATGCGGTACTTTCTTCTCGAGGGTATGCCCATCAGCTTTTCCTCATAAGAAGAATTCCATATGTCGTCAAAGTAGAGACTTCTCACAAGGTATTCGCCCCCGGTGGCATGCGGATCTATACTCGCGATCTTCCTCAGTCTGTCCGCAAGTATTTCCTTTTCACCGTAATTTATAAGATATTTTAATTCATGCCTGTAACGCGGCTTACCTTCGCCCATCGTACATCCCTGCACAGCCCTCCCGGAGAGCTGTCCTCCCCCGGCAGCCTGTCCGAAAACCAATTCGCCCAGATTGCCGCTATTGGCACTCATTATACCGTCATACGGTTAAAATGTCCAATTTTGGTTACCGGGATTTGACATGAGCGTTCAGTACATATATGCTTATCTGCATGAAATATAATAAATACACCATATCAACGATAATATCCGCCGAGGACATCCTCTCAGCGGAGCTGGCGGCTCTGGGAATAGAGGGGGTCGAAATCTCCGATTCAAATCTGCCGGAGGACGACGGGGTCCCGGTATTCATAGACGACCTGCCGGACAACCCCTTAAGCGACGGCGAGGCCTACCTCTCCTTCTATCTCGACGCGGACAGTGACAACAGCGCCGTCATAGCTGCCGTAAAGGATCTGCTTTCTGAGCTTAAAAGGAGCATGGACATAGGCGCGGGCACCCTCACCTCCGATACTACCGAGGACAAGGACTGGCTCAACAACTGGAAGGAGTATTTTCACCAGTTTGTCCTGGACTTTGAAGACGGAAAGAGAGCCCTGTTTATCCCCTCCTGGGAGAAAAGAGACACGGATACCTCAGGCTACGATTACGTGATAAATATCGATCCCGGCACGGCCTTCGGGACAGGAGCCCACGAAACCACCTCCATGTGCATTAAGCTGCTGCATAAATATGTCAGGGCCGGCGACGTCATCACGGATATAGGTACGGGCAGCGGAATTCTTTCTATCCTGGCGCTTAAATTCGGAGCCGCCAGGGCTGCCGGAACGGATATCGATCCAAATGCCGAGGCCGCTGTATATAAAAACCTTGAGGACAATGACATCGCTCCCGGGCTCTTTGAATATATAACCGGAGACATCCTCTCTGACCCAGGCCTCAGGGCGCACCTTGAGAAAAAAGCCGACGTGCTGTGCGCCAATATCCTTCCGGCTGTACTTGTGCCGCTTTTTCCCCATGCTCAGGGGCTTCTTAAAAATGGCGGTATAATGATCGTGTCCGGCGTTATAGATACCAAGGCCGGACTCATCCGGCAGGAGCTCTCCGGGAATAACTTCAAAATAGTGGAGGAGACCGCGCAGGGGGAGTGGATGGCTTTTGCGGCGCGGCTTGAAGCATAGATGTATCATTTTTTCACGGAGCCCTCTCTGATAGACGGACACGATATCTATATTGCCGGCTCCGACTATAACCATATCAAAAACGTACTCCGGCTGCGTCCGGGCGACGTCGTATCTGTAAGCGACGGTGTGGGGCAGGATGAATACCGCTGCCATATAGAGGCCTTCGAAGCGGACAGGGTCCGGCTGAAGCTGGATTTTGTCAAAAGGGCAGATGTCGAGCTTCCGGTGCGGCTCACCCTGTTTCAGGGGCTTCCGAAATCTGATAAGATGGACTTTATCGTGCAAAAGACAGTGGAACTTGGAATAGCCGAAATAGTTCCCGTCGAGCTCTCGCGCTGCGTCACAAAGCCTGACGGCAAAAAGAAGCAGGCCCGGGTGCAGCGGTGGAACACCATAGCGGAAGCCGCGGCGAAGCAGAGCAAGCGCGCGGTCATACCCACGGTCCGGCCTGTCATGACCCTGGAGGAAGCCTTAAAATATGCGGAAAATATCGACCACAAGCTGATACCCTATGAGCTGACGGAGGAGCTTTCCTCGGCCGGAGCCATATTGGAAAATATAAGGAAGGACGAAAGCGTCTGCCTCTTTATCGGCCCGGAGGGCGGCTTCGAAGAGGCCGAGGTGGAGGCTGCCAGAGCTGCCGGCTTTAAGGACATCTCTCTCGGAAAGCGGATACTGCGCACAGAAACAGCGGCGCTGGTCGTGCTTTCATGGTTCATATATCTGTTTGAAATAAGGATGTGAAAATGGAATGTTACTTGGATAACTCGGCCACGACCCGGGTAATAGAAGAAGCTGCGGATATCGTAAGGGAGGTTATGCTCAAGGACTACGGCAACCCCTCCAGTCTGCACAATATCGGCTTTTCCGCCGAAAAACATATCAAGAGGGCCAAAGAGATCTTCGTCGGTATCCTGAAATGCTCTCCGAAAAATATCGTCTTTACATCGGGAGGGACTGAGAGCAACAATACTGCCCTGACCGGGACCGCTATCTTTAAAAAGAGCCGGGGGCGGCACCTTATCACCACCCCCTTTGAGCATCCCGCCGTATCCCAGGTGATGAGCTTTCTTAAGGATCAGGACTTCGAGGTGGACTATCTCGATGTGGATTCTGAGGGCATTATCGACCTTAATCAGCTGGAAGACCTCATTCGCGACGATACTATCCTGGTCTCGATCATGCATGTCAACAACGAGATCGGTACTATAGAGCCAATACGAGAGGCCGGCGGGATAATACACAGTAAAAACCCCAACTGCCTCTTCCATGTGGACGATATACAGGGCTTCGGCAAGCTGCCCTTAAATCCCAGGGACTGTCATATAGACCTGCTCTCTGCCAGCTCTCATAAGCTTCACGGGCCCAAGGGAGCCGGCCTGCTCTATATGTCAGACCGCACTCATATTTCCCCCATCATTTTCGGAGGAGGACAGATGAACGGTCTGCGCTCCGGAACTGAAAATGTACCGGGGATCGCGGGCTTTGCCAAGGCCGCAGAGCTGATATACAAGGGCCTCGACGAAAAGATAGCCAATATGCGCACTCTGAGGAGGGACTTCGTAGAGGAGCTGCTAAAGCTACCGGATGTGAACATTAACGGTCCCCGGGATGAGGAAAAGGCTGCGCCGCATATCGTGTCGGCCTCCTTCAAGGACCTGCGCGCGGAGGTGCTGCTCCACGCACTTGAGGATAAGGGAATATATGTATCCTCCGGCTCGGCCTGCTCTTCAAACCGCAGGACGGTATCGGCCTCCCTCAAGGCTGTCGGTGCCCCTGACTGGGCACATGAAAGTACGGTAAGATTTAGCTTTTCCTGCTATACTAAGAAAGAGGAGCTGGACTATACGATATCTGTTTTGAATGAAATAGTCCCGCAGCTGCGGAAATTTATTCGTAAATAAAATTCATAGTAAAGGAGAATTTATGTTTCAGGCATATCTCATAAAATACGCGGAGATCGGCGTAAAGGGCAAGAACAGGTACGTCTTCGAGGATGCGCTGGTCACCCAGATCCGGAGCAATTTAAGAAGGATAGAGGGTGAATTTAAGGTCTCCAAGATAAACGGACGTATTTTTGTGCACACCCTTTCCGAATATAACTATGATGAGATGATAGACATCCTCACCCACATATTCGGAATAATCGCGGTCTGCCCTGTACAGGTCATCCAGAACCATACCATAGAGGGGATAAACGAGGCCGCCGTCGCCTATGTCCGGGATAACTACGAGGATAAGAGCTTTTCCTTTAAGGTGGATACAAGGCGTCCCAACAAGGCCTATCCCCTGACCTCCATGGAGGTGGATGCGCGGGTGGGAGAGGCCGTTCTTACCGCCTTCCCGTCTCTTCGTGTCGACGTTCACAATCCCGAGGTGCTCATACACATCGAGCTGCGGAAAGAGGATATATACATCTACTCCAAGGAGATAAAGGGACCCGGCGGAATGCCTGTCGGGACCAACGGAAAGGCCATGCTCCTGCTGTCCGGCGGAATAGATTCTCCCGTTGCGGGCTACATGATAGCCAAGAGGGGAGTCCATATAGACGCCGTATATTTCAACGCACCTCCCTATACCTCGGAGCGTGCCAAGCAGAAGGTCATCGACCTTGCAAAGATCGTGTCACGCTATGCGGGCATAATATATCTGCATATAATCAACTTCACCGATATTCAGCTCTATATCTATGAAAAATGCCCTCATGACGAGCTGACGATAATCATGCGCAGATACATGATGAAAATTGCCCAGGCCATCGCAGAGAAGAACGACTGTCTCGGGCTTATAACCGGAGAATCGATCGGTCAGGTGGCAAGCCAGACTATGAAGAGCCTCTTTGCCACGGACGATGCAGCCACCATGCCCGTATACAGGCCCCTGATAGGCTTCGACAAGCAGGAGATAATTGACCTTTCCAAGCAGATAGGAACCTATGAGACCTCCATACTCCCCTACGAGGACTGCTGTACCATCTTTGTGGCAAAGCATCCTGTCACAAAGCCGAATCTCAATATCATTAAAAAATCTGAACTCAATCTTTCCGAAAAGATAGATTCGATGGTTGAAGAGGCTCTCGCCACTGATGAGGTCCTTATAATAGGGAAGGACTATTGATGAACCGCCGTCTTCTCTTCTTATACGGCTTCCTCATGGGGGCTCTGATGTTCATAGCGGTGTACGGGGTAAGGGTTATAAACCCTCTGTATGACGCATGGATATTTGCCACCTCCGACCCCGATATAAAACAGCATTACCTGGGCTGGTGCCATTTCAGGACCAGTCCCTGGCATTTTCCGATCGGGCTTATAGACAGCCTTTCCTATCCCTATCCGCAGTCCTGTCTGTGGACGGATTCCATACCCCTCTTTGCTGTCATATTCAAGCTCTTCCGCGGGATACTTCCCCCTATATTTCAATATCTTGGGCTGTACGGCCTGATATCCATGGCCCTCATGGGCGGCTTTTCGGCGCTTCTGGTACGGCGGGCCACAAGAGGGCACAACGGCGAAAATATCCTGCCCTTTATCGGGGTCTTTCCGTTTATACTGAGCACCCCCATTCTGCAGAGAATGTTTTACCACACCTCGCTATCGGCTCATTTTTTCATCATAGCCGCCCTGCTCATAGTGCTGGACAAGCCTCATGAATACACGACAGCCAGGCTATATATCCGCTGGTCGCTCTTAAGCCTTCTGGTTATCCTTGTCCACCCCTATCTCTGGGCAATGACGACTATTATCGAAGCTTTCTCCCTCACAGGCGAAGGTCTGATCACCAAAAAATGGAAGCGGCCGCTGATCTGTTTTGCCCTGACGATCCTCACCGCCTTTGCCGGGCTTTTCCTCGAGGGAGCCTTCTACGGCAATGTTCCCACGTCCTACAGCATGGGAGATTATGAAGCAAACCTTCTGACCTTTATAAATCCCATGGGCTACAGCTCTTTCTTGCCTGAAATAGAGCTCGCTTCAGGAACTCAATACGAGGGCTTCGCCTATTTTGGCCTCGGCATGCTCATATTAAGTCTCGTAGCTGCGATAATTGCAGCCTTTAAGCTGATACGCAGCAAGAAGCTGATTCCTGAATACATAGAAGCACATATGAACCAGCTCCTCCTCGTGATTGCGGCGCTCTGCTTTTTCGCCTATGCGGCGCTGCCCCATATTTCTCTGGGAAAATATACCCTTTTACATCTCTCTTTTCCGAAGCCGGTCGAGGCGATAACCGGAATTTTCCGGTCCACCGGCCGCTTTATCTGGGTAGTGGTCTATATTATTTTTGCGGGAGTCTTTTATCTGCTTTCAAAATACGTGGATTCCAGGCGGCTCATTCCCCTCCTGCTAATCTGCCTCCTGCTGCAGGCTGCCGACCTCTCCGATATCATAAGGGACAAGCACAGCTTCTTTTCGGAAAGCCATGAGGAGCACGTGAGCGACTTTGACGACCCGGTATTTCTGGCCGTGGTCGACAGATATGACCGCTTTATCTTTTCGTACGACAATGTGATAAGGATAATGGATGCGGCTTACTATGCCTACAAGCACGGTATGACCCTCAACCGCTTCTACTACGCAAGGGACAATCATGAACAGGTAGAGACCGCCTTAAATGACTACCTGGAAAAAGCCGCCTCGGGAAGACCCGAAGCGGACTTTATCTACATGTTTGATGAAAATAATCTGTCGGACTACATACACCTGCCCCTGCACTTTTATTATCTGCACGGAAGCATCTTCGGTGTCGTGGAGCCGATAGACGGACTGGAAGAATTCCGTCTGGAGGAACTTAAATAATATACGGCTTAAGTGACTCCATAACGGTATCGATGTTGTCCTCTGCATGGATGTTCAGGTCGATCGGCTTTGAAAGGTCGAGGCTGAAGATACCCATGATGGACTTTGCGTCGATAACATATCTTCCGGAAACAAGGTCAAAGTCATAGTCGTACTTGGTTATCTCATTTACAAATGACTTTACCTTATCGATGGAATTAAGAGAAATTTTAACTGTTTTCATTGTATTAAACCCCCTTTGCTTAAATATACCCTAATCAGGTTGACTCTATATTATGTTTTGGGATATAAAAAGTCAAGCAGGGATGTTATGCGGCCTGACCGCAGAATTTTTTTCGAAAGGGATTTTCAATATGCTCAAAATGAAGGTAGCGATCCATTCTCTCGGATGCAAGGTAAATACTTTTGAAGCTCAGCAAATGACTGACTCCTTTTTGAAAAAGGGCTATGAAATAGTGCCTTTTACTGACATTTCAGACATTTATATAATAAACACCTGTTCGGTCACGAATATCGCCGACCACAAATCCCGGCAGATGCTACACAGGGCGCGAACTCTGAACCCCGACGCCGTCGTGGTCGCCGCAGGCTGCTACGCCAATACCCGCGACAGAGAAGATATCTTAAATGAGGATGTCGATATCGTCGTATTAAACGAAGAAAAGAAAGACATCATCAATATCATTGAAAAATACTGCGAGGAGCGGGAAAACGCCCCTATAGCCCCGGAGAACGCCGAGGCTCCCGACGGACTCAGCCCGGTTTCCGAATTCGGAAAGACCCGGCTTTTCTTAAAGGTTCAGGACGGCTGCAACGCCTTCTGCTCCTACTGCATCATTCCCTATGCCCGAGGCCGGATAACCAGTCCTCCTGTGAAGGACATCATCGCCCTGGCAAAGGGCTATGCTGACAGGGGGTACCGGGAATTTGTGCTTACCGGCATCCATTTAAGCTCCTACGGACTCGACCGGCCGGATTCCGGCGAAGACCTGATTTCCCTCATAGAAAGCCTCTCCGGCCTCGACGGTATCAGCCGGATAAGGCTGGGCTCACTCGAGCTGAAGATAGTCACAAATGATTTTGTCTCAAGGCTGTCCGGAATACCGGAGATCTGCCCGCATTTTCATCTATCGCTGCAAAGCGGCTCCGACAGTGTACTAAAGCGGATGAACCGGCACTATACGACAGAGGAATACTTTGAAAGCATAAGTCTCCTGCGGGAGACCTTTGACCGGCCGGCCATCACCACCGACGTCATAGTCGGCTTCCCCGGCGAGACGGACGAGGAATTCGAGGAGACCCGTATCTTTCTCGAAAGAGTCAATTTTTACGAGACCCATATATTTAAGTATTCCAGGAGGCACGGCACTGTGGCGGACAGAATGCCCGGACAGCTCACCAATGCCCGGAAGGCTGAGCGCGAAAAGCTCTTATTGCAGATGACAGCGGAAAGAAAGCGGCAGTTTGAAGAGGCCTTTATCAACGCCGGGCCTGTTGAGGTCCTGATAGAGGAAAATTCACAGGGCTACACCCGTGAATACATAAGGGTCCAGTGCGAAGCTCCCGGAAGCGCCGAGGGCGATATATTGACAGGTAAGATTACAGGCCGCTTAAATAATGGTATAATGAAATTCATTCCAGAGCTGCCTACAGAGTAAGCGTCTGAGCAGCTCTCGAGGAGTGGAGCTCAGATATCAACGGGGATACCCCCCTTAGTAAAGGAGGCATACATGGCATTGAAAAAGACAGCACTTATCATGGCAGGCGGACAGGGAACCAGGTTCTGGCCCAGAAGCCGCGCAAACTATCCCAAACAGTTTCTGTCGCTGACTGAGGACAATAAGACCCTCATACAGCTTACTGTTGAGCGGATTCTGCCGCTGGTATCCATAGAGGATATCTATATATCTACAAACGAAAAATATGTTTCCATAATCAGGCAGCAGCTTCCGGATATTCCGGAGGAAAATCTCCTATGCGAGCCCGTCGGCAGAAACACTGCCCCCTGCATAGGCCTTGGAGCCGCGGCCATATCCAAAAAATACGAAGACGCGGTAATGTTCGTACTGCCCAGCGATCATCTGATTAAATATGACGAGCTTTTCCGCAACGTCCTTCAGGATGCCACTGACATTGCCGAAGACGGCGACAATCTC
Source organism: Lachnospiraceae bacterium (assembly GCA_017453965.1). GTDB lineage: Bacteria > Bacillota > Clostridia > Lachnospirales > Lachnospiraceae > NK4A144. The sequence goes on along the minus strand of JAFTEI010000111.1, from coordinate 545 downwards.
GTCACGATAGGGATCACTCCGATCTACCCCGAGGTCGGCTACGGCTACGTAAAATTCGTAGACTCCTCCCCCTTTAAGAGAGGCTATAAGGTGGAGCAGTTTGCCGAAAAGCCTGATCTCGAGACCGCGAAGCAGTACCTTAAGGAGGGACATTACCTATGGAATTCCGGCATGTTCGTCTGGAAAACCTCGAGCATTCTCAGCGCCTTCAACAATATAATGCCTGTCCTGCATTCGGGACTGCTGGAAATAAAGGCCTCCCTGGGAACCGGCAACGAGGACGCCATAATAAAGAGGCTGTTTCCCGATTTCCCTTCTATTTCAATTGACTACGGTATAATGGAGAAGTCGTCAAATATCTATACGATACCCGGCAACTTCGGCTGGGACGACGTGGGGAGCTGGAACGCCATGGAGCGCACCCGCACCCCCAATGCCGAGGACAATATTATCTCCGGCAATATCCTTTCGATTAATACAGAGCACTGTATCATTCAAGGGGACAAAAAGCTCATAGCCTGCGTCGGCCTGGAGAATTTAGTAAT
>JAFTEI010000110.1 GCA_017453965.1 Lachnospiraceae bacterium | reverse complement strand
AAACTTTGGCGCCAACTCGGCCGCCACCCTCCTCACCGCTGTCCTAATAGCAGCAAAATCACTGCGCCGCCTTCAAGGCCGCATTCTCCATCATAAGCTTTTCAATAAGGCTGTTTTTCTCCGCTATATCCCTGTCTTTATCTGCTAATTGATTTTCCATCTCAACTATTTCTTTATTTTTTTCTGCTATGATCTTATCTAACCCTACTGCTTCCATCAATTCTTCAAGCATATATTTTTCCTCCCAGACCTCCGCAAATATTCCTTTATTAGCCAAAGATAAAACCCGTATGATAGCGCTTATACGCTGTCTGTCAGCTTCATCTCTTGCATCATGATATTCCTTTAGTAAACGATGTAGATCTTCCTTCGTTGCCTTTGTCGTCATACAACGAAGCCATGGATTCTCATCTTTCGACATTTCCCTGCCCACTAATATCTGGGTCGGGAAGAACTGCTTTCCATGAATATAGTATATTCCCGGGTATCTGTTTTCTACCGAAAAACCATGTTTCTTCAGATCAGCAAACAACTTTACCGGTTTAATATCTCTTATAAATGTTACCGTTATCTCATCCATACCTACACTGTCCACACCGCTTCCATAAGCCTTGTACAAACATGCATAAGCATTCACCTTAAAGAAAACATCTATATCAAGAGGTGCAGTTGGTGATTTGAATTCAAAAATATTGTATTTTCTGAATATCCTGCCAAAGTTTGTCTCTACAGGCACATCCAGGTTCTCCCGTGTAACAATAAAGTCTATTACTATCGGCTCCGCATTTAATGGATGATTTCTTTCATATGTAAATTTACCCTTATTCTTCTCGAGTTCTTTAGGTATCGAGGAATCATATCCCGAATGCCAATCAATAGTTTCACCTTCCATAGGCATCCTCCTGTCTTAATATTATTTTGTAAAATTTGGGAAAACCAGCAGAGAGACCTCTCTGCTTTAAGATTTACAAAATAATACAGGAAAACGCCCATCCTTGCAAGCTTATAATTATTTCAAGGTACGCAAAATAAACCTATCTGGTCATTCACTTATATATTTCGGCATATTTCAAAAATATTTTAGCATAAATCGTCATTTTTTTAAACAAAATCCAAAAGCCTTCCCACAACATGATGTAGGAAGATCATAACGTTCATACTTTATATGGTTCCTATTTTCTTACGAATCAAAAAATGTACAATTTGGCAGCCAAATCTCACCGATAAATGATAAAATCAATGTGATTATTAAGAATAGATGTATGAGGAAAACAATAAAAAACACTTTCTGTCTATGGATAAATTGAAAATTTTTCTCAAAAAATACCGTGCGCCGCTGCTCTCGGCCCTGCTGGGGATGGGCATATTTTTGCTGCTCTTCGGACCGGCTGTCCTAGATCCGGCCTATACCGACTGGTACGCCTCGGGTGACCCCGGAGGACACTACTTCGGCTGGAAGCTCTTCAGGGAGGCCGACTGGCAGGTGATGGTCGGAATGATGAATACCGCCAACTATCCCTACAGCGCCTCCGTCGTTTTTACGGATTCCATCCCGGTGGCGGCCATAATATTCAAGCTCTTTCGAAGTCTTGAACCCGCGGACTTCCAATATTTCGGCCTGTGGGGCTTCATGTGCTTTGCGCTACAGGGGGCGCTGTCCACGATCATCCTTAAAAAATACATTAAAAATGACCTGAGCGTTATTATATCCTCCGTATTTTTCATACTCGCCCCGGCCTTTGTCCGGCGTATGTTCTGGCACACCGCCCTTGCCTCCCACTGGCTCATCCTCCTGGGGCTGGTCTTTTTCATATGGCATTTTGAAAAATTCGGCACTCCCAAACGCAGCATTATCGCCTGGGGACTCCTCGGAGCCCTTTGTCCCCTTATACACTCCTACTACCTAATATTTTGCGGCATGATTGCCTTTGTCTTCGCCCTGGAGGATATCTGGAAAAACAAAAAACTTATACGCTTCCTTCTTCCCCTCTTATCCTTCTCAGGGGCTGCCCTGATAACGATGTACTTCCTCGGCGCCCTGAGCTCCTATATGAATGTCGACGCTCCGGGGCTCGGCTACTACAGCTTTAACTTAAATTCCTTCTTCGACAGCGACGGCTGGTCCATAGTCCTTCCGAAGCTCGACCGCTATACCGGCGGACAGTTCGAGGGCTTTGCGTATCTCGGTGGCGGGATTCTAATCCTCCTCATCCTTGCCCTGATCTATACCGTAGTGACCCGCGACCTCCTTCACACCCGGCCTTCTAAAAAGACTGTCCTTGCCTCAATTCTCGGGCTCGCATCAATATTTCTGGCTCTATCCGATGAGATAAGCTTTAACTCAAGGCTCCTCATCGACCTCAAAGTCCCCGAGGGCGGACTCATCCACAAGGCCTGGCAGACCTTCCGCTCCACCGGCCGGATAGCCTGGGTCGCCATGTACCTGCTTATGATATACGCCATAGTGAGTGCTATACGCGGCTGGGGAAGCGATACGAGAATCGGCACCTTAATAGCCGCCATCTTTCTTGCGCTCCAGCTCATAGACCTCTCTCCGGGACTTTTAGAGCGCAGGTTTGATGTTATTTCAATGGGAAATTCAAATAAGGAAAAATATGTTTTAAATGACAGCTTATGGGCTGCGATCGCAGAAAGCGGGAAATACACCCATCTGACCTTCCATAACAAGGAAAAGCTGAGCCAGGACGCCCTATACGCCTTTGCGGACTATGCCTCAGATAACGGAATGACCATAAATGACTACTATTTTGCCAGGGCCTATGACTTAAAAGTCAACCAAAGGGCCGACGAGCTTGCCCGCCGCCCCCAGGAGGGTTATTTCTTTATCTTCCATCCCTCGGAAGAGGTCAACTTTATCGACTATCCTCTGGAATACAACAACGCAGACGGGTTCATAGTAGGGATTCCGGCGGATTAGCACCCTCACTCCACCACAATATCCGTATTGTCAATATAGACCCTGTAGACCTGCAGGGTATCTCCGGCAAACACGGTGTCGGCATTGATTTCAGAAGAGCTGTCATAGAGATGCACCGCCACCCGCAGGTACTCGCCCATGCATTCGATCTCGCTCACGGTATTGTCAGAGGTATTTATAAGGGCGTGTTTCTCGTCGGCTGTAAGGAAATGCTTGTCGTAATAGCTGTAGATATACTCCGGCAGACTTTCCGTGGTATTCACAGTGCAGTAATAAAGGTCGACTCCCGCGCCTATGAGACGCTTGATCTCCGGCTCGGGGGTGATCATATCGAAGCTCTTGTTGCTGAGGAGCACCGCCTCCTCCCTGTGGGGATTAAACTCGGTCTCCACCGGCATACCCATTTCCTCGGGGGGAGTATTGTACTCGTTTATGATGACTCCGACCGCCTCCTGGGCTCCCTGTTTGGAAAGGAGGTCCGTCACCCCTCCCTTTTTTATCAGTCTGGAAAAAACGATTATAAAAATAACTGAAATAATGAGACCTATAGCAGATGTGACTATCCCTGCGGTACTCTTGCTGTTTTTATTCTTCGCGGCAAGGCCCAGAACGAGACCTATGGCAGAGGGAATCACACCTATAGCAAGAAAACTCGTGAGTATTCCCGTTATTCCCATTACAAGTGAAATTCCTGCCATAGTATCTCCAGATTACAGTTTACATAACTCCGCAAATTACGATCGAATCCAAATAAGTTTACATAACTCAGGGCCCGCAACAGATCCACAAAGCCTGACCAACTCCCCTACTTCAGCATCCCCTCCAGCGCGACCTCAGCTTCCTTGATCGCATCGGGGATTCCCGCAGGATTCTTTCCTCCCGCAGAAGCCATATTCGGCCTTCCGCCGCCTCCTCCGCCGACCTTTCCAGCGATGGCCTTTATAAGATTGCCCGAATGAGCGCCCTGCTTTTGCGCGCCCTCGGTTGCGGTAACGACTATGGAGACCTTGCCCTCGTTCTGGCTGAAGAGCACCACTACGCCCTCTCCGAGCTCAGCCTTTAGCTTATCGGAAAGGTCTCTTAAGGCGTTCATATCCACACCGGCAACCTCGGTAGCCAGGAGCTTTACTCCCTTGACCTCGCGTACCTGATCCATGACGTTGCCCACCGAAGCCGCAGCCGCCTTGCTCTTGATGGACTCGATCTCGCCCTTTAAGGCCTTGTTCTCATCCATAAGATGCCCTATCTTTTCACCGAGGGAATCCGGCGTGGCTTTGGCCGCAGCCGCCGCGTCATTGAGCTTCTTCTCAACCTCTTTATAATACTCGTAGACATTCGTTCCCGTCAGAGCCTCTATACGCCGTATCCCGGCTGCAACTCCGCTTTCGGAGAGGATCTTGAACATCCCCACGAGGCTCGTATTCGCCACATGGGTCCCGCCGCATAACTCGACGGAAAAATCTCCCATCTTTACGACACGCACGATATCCCCGTACTTCTCCCCGAAAAGCGCCATGGCTCCGGTCTTCTTCGCCTCCTCCATGGTCATCTCCTCGGTAACGACGGGCAGAGCCTCCGCGATCTTTT
>JAFTEI010000109.1 GCA_017453965.1 Lachnospiraceae bacterium | reverse complement strand
TGGGATTGTTATCTGACCATAGACAGACTTTAAGATGTCCAATTCCCCAATTCCCGCAAGCGCAATCAAGGGCGTGGAATTGACAATGACAAGCTTAGGCATTACTCAGCTCCTTACTCAGCTCATCTTTATTTTTGTATTGGAATATACTTACACCATTTTCCCCTAGAAAACGAATGAAATCTTCCTCCGGCATATCTGCGATTTGCGCACAATAGCCTATAGAAACATTATTCTTTGTATAATAGCCCAAGGCGACCATCTTTTTTGCGAAAGAGACCGCATCTGAGGCATCCATGTGAGTATCATATAATACGGCTTCGGGTATCTGCATACTTATCTGACACATAGCTCATACCTCCCATTGCCTAAATAATAGCACATATTGAGATCCTTTAACAATTTATCGTAAACGACAAAGTAAAAAGAACTTTGTCGTTTACGATACTTCTCCAAGAGCGAGTCCGAAGAGGATGGTGAAATTCCAATGTGACGCAAGCCAGCGCCCAAGAATTAAAGGAAAAATGGATAATGGCCGGATTATATGGTATAATCGGTAACCGGGGGTAGAAGAGATTGAATATCGGTCTTATTGCACATAATGCGAAGAAGATGCTCATGCAGAATTTCTGCATAGCATACAGGGGGATACTTGTAAGGCACAGCCTCTATGCCACCGAGACTACAGGACGGCTCATAGAGGATGCAGCCAACATTACGATCCACAAGTATCTGTCAGGCCTTCTGGGGGGCGAGCAGCAGATAGCCGCGCAGATAGAAAACGATGATCTGGATCTTGTTATCTTTCTCAGGGATCCCGATTCCATCGACAGCAGTGAGGAATCAATACACCAGAGCATCATAAGGCTCTGTGACATACATAATATCCCTCTTGCTACTAACCTTGCTACTGCGGAGCTTCTGATAAAATCACTGGAAAGAGGAGACATGGAGTGGCGTGAGATATTTAAGTAAACGCTTTCTGGCTGTCCTTACGGCAGTGCTTGTTTCGATATCGGCGGCAGGCTGCGGCGAGCTCGAATATGATATACCCTTTGACAAGGACACTACCAAGAGCGCTTTCCGCTTTGAATCCCAGGATGTAAGGGAATGCGTCGATCCCTTTGCGGCAAATCTGTGTATCCCGGGGGAGGAATCCACATCAGAAAATGAAATACCTGCGGGAGAGGATTCTTATTCGGCAGCCATGCTTTTTGACCTCAAGGGCAGGAAGACACCGTACTGCAGGCATCCTTATGAGAGGCTTTATCCTGCCAGCATGACAAAGGTGCTGACAGCCATTGTCGCGATGGAAAACTGCGATATGGATCAGGTGCTTAAGGCAAATGAGGACTGCGTGCTGACGGCTAATGACGTGCAGAAGATCAAGCTTAAAGACGGCGATACGATGACGCTGGATCAGGCGCTGCATATATTGCTCATTTATTCCGCCAATGACGTGGCCAACCTTATAGCGGTGAACGTGGGCGGCTCCATAGAAGGCTTTGCCGAAATGATGAATGCGAAGGCCGCAGAGCTTGGAGCTACAAATTCACATTTCGTCAATCCCTCGGGGCTTCAGGACGAGGATCATTATACGACTCCGTATGATATGTATCTTATCTTCAATAAGGCGATAAGCTACGGGAAATTCATAGAGATAATCGGAATGAGGGATTATTCCACCGTTTATCACGATGCGTCGGGAGGAGATGTCACCTTTGAGTGCGAGACCACCAACAGATACCTCAAGGGACTGTATAATCCTCCTGCGGCAGTAACCGTGATAGGAGGGAAGACAGGGACTACAGCCGCTGCCGGAAGCTGCCTGGTGCTTCTTTCAAAGGACGCTGCTGACAGCTCCTATATTTCCGTCGTCATGAAAGCCGATAATACGGAGGTTCTTTATGAAAAGACAAACAGCCTGTTATCCGTTCTTCAATAGCGGGATTGACTTTTTTGCCGAAAGTAATTAGAATATTGCGTCGTATATGCATAATGATATTCGGTTTCAGACAGAGACGTCGTTGCAGGGTGCGATGACGTTTTTTTACGGGCATTTGATATTTTAAGCCGTAACGAGGTCCGGAACCCAGAAAAAAGGAGGCATGGCTATTATGAAAAAATTGATCGCGACTCTTCTTGCAGGCGTTATGGTATTCAGCCTGGCGGCATGCGGCTCTTCGGCCGGCACCCCGGCTGCGGATAATACGCAGGCTGCCGGCGGGGCTTCATCGGGAGACACTATAAGGATCGGTGTGTTCGAGCCGTCAACAGGTGATTCCGCATCAGGCGGAAAGAAGGAGATACTCGGCATGCAGTATGCAAACTCCGAGACCCCTACGGTGGAAGCCGGCGGAAAGACGTATAATGTCGAGCTTGTCTACGCCGACAACGGTTCTTCTGCTGACAAGGCGCCTTCAGCCGCTTCAGAGCTCGTAGGCAAGGACGTAGCCCTGGTGCTCGGCTCATACGGTTCAGGCGTTTCCATGGCAGGCGGTCCCAAGTTTGAGGAGGCGGGACTTGCAGCTATCGGAGTGACCTGCACGAACCCCAACGTTACAGCGGGCAATGATTATTATTTCAGGATCTGCTTCCTGGATAATTTCCAGGCTGATGTCCTTGCAAACTTCGCTATGGATAAGTTCTCAGCAAAGAAGGCATACTGCCTCGGAGAGAACGGAAACGAATACGATCAGGGACTCGTGGCTTTCTTTACCCAGGTTTTCGAGGCTGCGGGCGGAGAGGTCATATCCGATTCCTTCCCTACAAACAACTCTGATTTCACATCCTATCTCAATAAGGCAAAGAGCGAGGGTGCCGACGTTATATTCACACCCGTTTCCATCGCCTATGCAAAGCAGATAATGGAGCAGGCTGCATCACTTG
>JAFTEI010000108.1 GCA_017453965.1 Lachnospiraceae bacterium | reverse complement strand
GGGTCGGGCAAATCCACCTTTGTACAGCATCTGAACGGGCTCATGAGGGCCACGAGCGGCCAGATACTGTATAACGGAGAGGATATATACGATAAAAGCTACGACAGGGTCAGGCTCCGCTATCACGTGGGGCTGGTATTTCAGTATCCCGAACACCAGCTTTTTGAGGAGAGCGTATTTAAGGATGTGTGCTTCGGCCCGAAAAACATGGGGCTGAGTGAGAAGGAGGCGGAGCTCAAGGCCTATGAGGCCTTAAAGAAGGTCAAGCTTCCCGATGAATATTTTTATGTCTCGCCCTTTGACCTTTCGGGAGGGCAGAAGAGAAGAGTGGCTATCGCCGGAGTGCTGGCGATGCAGCCCGACGTACTTATACTGGACGAGCCCACTGCGGGGCTGGACCCCACCGGGCGGGATGAAATATTGGATATGATAAAGGAGCTGCATGAGAGCGGAAAGACCATTATCCTGGTGTCCCACAGCATGGATGACGTGGCGAACTATGTGGACAGACTGCTGGTCATGAACAGGGGGAGGCTCGTGATGGACGGCAGGCCCGGAGATGTCTTTGAGCGCTTCCGGGAGCTTCAGAGCATGGGACTTGCGGCTCCGGAGGTTACGTATATTATGCATAAACTGAATGTTTTTGAGCTGCCCGTAAATATCCGGGTGACTACCATAAAAGAAGCTGCCGACAGTATAATGAGCCTCTTTCGGGGGCAGTCCGGAGAGCTCCGATGATACGTGAAATAACAGTCGGACAGTATTACCAGACGGAATCGGTCCTTCATTCGCTCGACCCCCGGACGAAGCTGACAGGGGTATTGGTCTATCTGGTCTCGCTGTTTTTGTTTAACAGTATAAGTGTATATATTATCGCGACTGTCTTTCTGGTGAGCACCATAGCCCTGTCGAGGGTTCCGGTTTCCTATATTTTGAAGGGTATGAGGAGCATGGTGTTTATCCTGCTCCTTACGGTCGTATTTAACGTATTCCTGACCCCGGGTGTCCCTGTGTTCACCTTCTGGAAGCTTCAGGTCACGAGGGAGGGACTGGTCGTTGCGGGATACACCGCTGTAAGGCTTATTTACCTCATAATCGGCTCTTCACTGCTGACCTTTACTACAACCCCAAATAATCTGACGGACGGCCTGGAGAGCCTCCTGAAGCCCTTAAAGGCCTTCAGGGTACCTGTGCACGAGGTCGCTATGATGATGTCCATAGCGCTGAGGTTCATCCCCATACTTCTGGATGAGACCGACAAGATCATGAAGGCCCAGCAGGCCAGAGGAGCCGATTTTGAGCATGGCAATATTTTGAGGAGGGCAAAGGCCCTTGTGCCTATTCTGGTGCCGCTTTTTGTCTCGGCCTTCAGGCGGGCAAACGATCTGGCAATGGCCATGGAGGCCCGCTGCTACAGAGGGGGCGACGGTAGGAGCAAGATGAAGCCGCTTAAATATAAGGGCCGGGATATAGCCGCCTTTATTATTCTGATCGTATATTTTGCGGCGGTGATCGCTGCAGGAAGATTTTCGCCGCTATGAGGAGGCTCATGTTAAGGGTGGCCTATGACGGGACGCTCTACCACGGCTGGGCCTTTCAGGAGGGGCAGAAGACTGTGGCGGGGACTGTCATAGCTGCGATAAGTGAGCTCACCGGAGATGAGGTTGAGCTGGAAGGGGCCAGCAGGACGGATGCCGGGGTACATGCCCTGATGAATATCGCGGTTTTTGATACTGCTTCATCAATACCTCCGGATAAGTTCGGTGCGGCCCTAAACACAAAGCTTCCTGAGGATATAGTCATCCGGTCCTCCGAAGAGGTCGCGCCGGATTTTTCCATAAGAAAAGCGCAGACTGAAAAAACGTATGTATATTCCATATTAAATTCCGATTTTGCAGACCCTTTAAGAAGATTGTACACATATCAGGTGAGGTACAGCCTGGATGTCGATAGGATGCACGAGGCCGCGCAGTACCTTGTGGGTAAGCATGACTTTAAGAGCTTTTGCTCAGTGCATACACAGGCCCTGACGACCCTCCGGGAAATAACGGGGATCTCGGCTGTAAGGGAGGGGGAGCTGATAAAGATCAGGGTCTCGGGCTACGGCTTTCTCTACAATATGGTGCGGATCATTTCCGGCACGCTGATAGAGGTCGGAAGGGGGAGGCTTGAGCCTGAGGATATTTCCGGCATCCTGTCAGAGTGCGACCGCTCCGCCGCTGGACCTACGGCCCCTCCACAGGGACTTTTGCTGGAAAAAATAAGGATTATTGCTTGACACCTGTCTTTACGGGTAGTACAATAATTGTCGCGCTGCGGATTACAGCCCAATCCGACAGACAAAAGGAAGATAAGTTGATTGATTTTTGGAGGAAGATATGGATACTTATATAGCTAATCCTTCTAATATTACCAGAAAGTGGTATTTGGTAGATGCCGAAGGACAAACTTTAGGTCGCATGGCTTCTCAGATTGCAGCGATTTTAAGAGGTAAGAATAAGCCTGAATTCACACCCTTTATGGATACGGGTGACTATGTGATCGTTGTCAATGCCGAGAAAATAAAGGTTACGGGAAAGAAGCTGGATCAGAAGATATACAGAACTCATTCTGACTATGTAGGAGGACTGAAGGAGACCACTCTGCGTCAGAAGCTTGCAAAGAAGCCCGAGCAGGTCATAGAGCACGCAGTCAAGGGAATGCTTCCCAAGGGTACTCTTGGAAGACAGATGTATAAGAAGCTTTTTGTGTATGCAGGACCCGAGCACGATCACGCTGCTCAGAAGCCTGAAG
>JAFTEI010000011.1 GCA_017453965.1 Lachnospiraceae bacterium | reverse complement strand
TGGCCTTCTCCGCTCTGGCCATGTACAGTCTCGTCCTGTCCGATCAGATAGAGCAGGATCTTCGCCAGCAGCAGGAGATCTCCCAGCAGCAGGCCAGCATCATGGTGCTGCAGATGCGTCCCCATTTCATCTACAACACCATGACGAGCATCTATTGCCTTTACAGCCAAAATCCGGAGAAAGCCCAGCAGGTGGTTCTGGATTTCACCACCTACCTGCGCAAAAACTTCACCGCTGTGGCAAGCACTGCGCCAATTCCCTTCACCTCGGAGCTGGAGCACACGCGCGCCTATCTCGCCGTAGAGCAGGCACAATACCCCAAAAGCCTCATCATTGACTACGACACACCGCATACCTTCTTCCGAGTGCCGCCGCTTACTCTCCAGCCCCTCGTGGAGAATGCCGTCAAGCACGGCAGGGATCCCAATGCCGGTCCGCTGCATATTTCCATAAGAACGAGGAAAACCGACAACGGCTGCGAGATCACTGTTACCGACAACGGCTGCGGCTACGATCCTGCTGATGACAGCGAGCCGCATATAGCCCTGAAAAACATACGTCACAGACTCAGCCTAATGTGCAACGGCAGTCTTACCATTACTCCTGAAGCCGGAGGCGGCACAAAGGTGACGGTGACAATTCCCGACAACGGCGCAGAAAAACAGTAATACTTTTTCTATTTTGCGGCGTTCCTGTACTGCACCGGCGTCATCCCGTATTTTTTCTTGAACTGCCTGTTAAAGTGCTCGACGCTCGGATAACCCACGCTCTCCGCCACCTTTTCTATCTTCAGGTTTCCGTTTTTAAGCAGGGTGCTGGCCTTCTTTAAGCGTATCTTCTGCACGTTCTCCCCGAAGGTCATCCCCGATTTTTCCTTGATATATTTGGACAGATAGGGCTTCGAAAGGAAGAACTGCTTCGAGAGGTCGTCGAGATTTACATCGAGGTAATTTTCCTGGATAAAGTTCATTATCCTGGTTATCCTCTCGTCCTTATCCACCACCGTTTCCCTTATGCTGTCTATCTGATTTACGGCGACGCATAGGGCATTTATGGAAGAACGGATAATATCCTCGTCTATACCTACGCCCCAGTAGCGCTTGCCCCGCATCGTTATCCCCACGTAGGAACAGGCTCTGGTCGAGGAGCCCTTGCCGAGGGCGTGCTCCTCGTAGATCGTGAGCTCATAGCTTACGTCGAAATAGGATTTTATGGCGTTGCTCACCGCATCGAGACGTCCGTTCCCGTTCGCCGCTATCTCCACATCCTTGCCGGCCTTACGTATCGTTACCCGGGCCAGGATGCCGTCGGTCTGTGCGAAATGACATTCCGGAATCGTGAAGACCGGCGTATTGCTGATATATTTATCTTCAAATATCGAATAGATACGTTCGGGTGAAAGCTCGGCATGCTCCCTGTCGGAAACGCCCTTGACCGTATATCCCACATCCTCCTGCATCTGCTTCGGCACCGACATACCGTAGTTTGTCCTTAAGATGTAGCTGACACCGCCCTTGCCGGACTGTGAATTTATGCGGATGACGTCTCCGTCGTACTCCCTCCCCACATCCTTGGGATCCACCGGAAGATAGGGCACGCTCCAGGGCTCGTCCATATGCTTTTCCCTCCAGGCAAAGCCCTTGGAGATGGCGTCCTGATGTGAGCCGGAGAAAGCCGTAAATACCAGTGCTCCTCCGTAGGGCTGACGGGGAGTTACCTCCATCCTGGTAAGGCGCTCATAGGTCTGGCCGATCTCTGTTATATTGGAAAAATCCAGCTTGGAATCTACGCCGTGGGAATACATATTCATAGCCAGGGTCACGATGTCCACATTTCCGGTGCGCTCACCGTTTCCGAAAAGTGTACCCTCTATCCTGTCCGCTCCGGCCAGCAGCCCGAGCTCGGCATCCGAGATCCCGCAGCCCCTGTCATTGTGGGGATGGAGCGAGAGCACTACGGCATCACGGTATTTTAAGGTATTGTTTATGGCCTCAACCTGTGTCGCAAAGACGTGGGGCATGGCATTTTCAACCGTAGTCGGAATGTTTATGATGACCTTGTTGCTCTTTTCCGGCTTCCAGATATCGAGGACAGCGTTGCAGACCTCCACCGCATACTCCACCTCTGTGCCCGGAAAGCTCTCGGGAGAATATTCGAAGGAAAAGTTGCCCTTGGTCTCGTCGGCCAGCTGCTTTAAAAGCTTGGCGCCCTCTACGGCGATTTTCTTTATCTCCTGCTTGCTCTTGCCGAAGACCTGCTCCCTCTGCGCGACCGAGGTAGAATTATATAAGTGCACTATGGCCCTCGGGGCGCCCTGTACGGCTTCGAAGGTCTTGCGGATGATATGGTCCCTGGCCTGGGTCAGTACCTGCAGGGTCACGTCCTCAGGCACCATGTCGTTTTCTATCAGCGTCCTGGCAAACTGGTACTCGGTTTCGGAGGCCGCCGGGAAGCCTATCTCTATCTCCTTAAAGCCTATTTTTACCAGCATCCTGAAGAACTCCAGCTTTTCGTCAAGACTCATGGGCTCTATAAGCGCCTGGTTTCCGTCACGCAAATCCACGCTGCACCATATGGGCGCCTTCGTGATGTGGTCCTTCTTTACCCACTCGTAGGTAGGGTTTTGCGGCATAAAATACGCGATCTGATACTTCTTTTCATTAAACATTGGCTTTATCTCCATTCTTTTTTAGTCTGTTTTATTCAGTCTGCTATGCAATTTTTTATCAATATTTTTGACGAAACTTATCTTATCACTTCATTTCAAATTCGTACACAGACATTTTTAATCATTTTAGTTGATTAATTTTATTCCGGAATTCTGGAATCAATAAAAGAAGCTTTTGTCAGAGCATCCATCCCAGACCGCCCGACACTGTATTTAATGTAGATCACGGGGTCATGACGATATAGTAGTCCGGATAGGTCTCCGCGTCCACGGTAAAACCTTCCAAGGCCAAATAGTCAGCGATATGCTTAAGATTTTTGCCGATGACATAGACAGTGTCCCCGCTGATGTCCAGCTCCTCCGGCAGCCCTATGTAATAGTTGCCGGCGGTGGAATAGGCCTGGTCAAACTCATAGGGAGAGGTCCCGCAGTAGTCGGCGATAAGGATATGCCTCTCCTCGGCATCGTTTGATATTATGTTAACTTGTTTTTCACCGCCGTAAAAATCCGAAAGGGTCTTGACCGCCACACCGAGATCCGTGTTGTAAAAGAGAACTCCTGATTCGTCGGCGGCTATATCCGCATTGTATTCCTCCCCGTAATAATAATTGCAAAAGGGTACAAAAAATACCATATATAAGACCAGCACTACAAGCGGCGTTATCTTAAAGCGCTTCCATATTGAATTTATGCCGTAGGCCGCCAGGAAAACAAAGGCGAAATAGACCTCATTTACCCTGTTGATATTTAGCTGCACCATGCACATGGACGCGAGGAAGCTCACGAGGAAAAAGACCATGAGGACTACGGAAAAGTCGAAGCGGCGCTGCTTTAGGGAGCTATATGCCCTCTTTAAGCAGGCAAGAAGGCCCAGTATGATAAAGGGTATGGAGATATAGAGCACGGTTCCGAAACGCGCCGAGCCATTATACGGAAGGAAATCATTTGTAAAAAAGACTCCTATCTCGTCTAAATTTTTAAGGAAATATTTAAACCCGAACTCCCCGGCCCTCGAAAACTCCATGCGCCTGAAGTCTGTAAGGAGCAAACTGAATTCCGGCAGGAGCTCCGCCGTCACCAGCTGTTCCAGCCCTAAGGGTATTGCCAGAAGCATAAAGGGCACCGCAAAGAGCAGGGTCTCCTTGAGCCTTACCCTGCCAAGCCACAAAAGATAGACATATATGATTATCAGAAAGAGAGGTATGACCACATAGGAAACTCCGTAGGTATAGAGGCAGAGCCCGGTGAAAATGCCCGCCAGGACCCAAAGCAGCTTCGACTCAGAGTGGGCCGCCAGATCTAAAAGGCATAAGGCCATGGCCGTAAAGCTTAAGAAAAGGTAGCTCTCCAGCCCCCAGCGCTCCGACATAAGTATCACCGGCATGACCACCCATAGAAACGGGGCAGTCAGGGCGAATTTTCGCTCCTCAAAGGCCTTGCGCGAGATCATGAAGGTGCAAAGCAGGGCCAGGGCCCCGCAAAACACGGCTATAAAGCGGAACTTCTTCGGCGAAAATGAGGTGAATTTAAAAAGCAGGGCTCCGAGATAGGTATACAGGGCGTTCTGCCCGGCTCCGAAATTCTGGAAATATACTGGGAAGCGCACCTGGTAGCGGTCCACTCCGAAATGAGCTATGCACTGGGCATCGTAGGAAGCCCCTATCTCGTCTATATGAAAGCCCGCCGGCACCTCCCCAAAGCGGTACAGCCGCGTGGCGAAGAAAAGGACCAGCAGGACCATAAGCCCCAGATATACCCATATATTACTCTTCTTAAGATGCTTAGACATAAGCTTTTATTTCCTTGACAAGCTGTAGCCACATAAATACAATGTTTAACATGGCTGAATTAAAAGAAAACAAAATGGGCGTGATGCCCATAAAAAAACTCATATTGTCCATGTCCCTGCCCATGATGCTGTCCATGCTGGTGCAGGCGCTTTACAACATAGTGGATTCCGTCTTCGTCTCGAGGATAAGCGAGAATGCCCTCACTGCGGTCACTCTGGCCTTTCCGCTGCAAACCCTCATCATATCCTTCGGCTCCGGCGTTGGCGTTGTAATAAACGCCCTGCTCAGCAAGGCCCTTGGAGAGAAGAATTTCAAACGCGCGGACAGCGCAGCCAACAGCGGTATCCTGCTGACGATCGTAAATTATATCATATTTCTCTTCGTGGGTCTTTTAGTTGTAGAGAAATTTATCTATTCCCAGACGGACAACCCTGAGATTGCAACCTACGGGATCCAGTATCTGACCGTGATCTGCTATCTTTCCATAGGCGCCTTGAGCCAGATGCTCTTTGAGCGCCTCCTTCAGTCCACCGGACTTACCTTTTACGCCATGATAACGCAGATCTCCGGTGCCGTTACAAATCTTATCTTCGACCCCATTATGATCTTCGGCCTCTTCGGCTTTCCGAAGCTGGGCGTTGCCGGAGCGGCCTACGCCACTATCTTCGGACAGACCGTCGCCTCCATACTGGCGATCATATTTAATATCAAGAGGAATCACGAGATACACCTTTCGTTAAAAGAGGTCTTTAAGCCGAACTTTTCTACGATAGGAAAGATCTATCTCGTGGGAATTCCCTCCATACTTATGATGTCGATAGGTTCGATTATGACCTACCTTATGAATAAGATACTAATCGTCTTCTCTTCCACGGCGACCGCCGTATTCGGGGCATATTTCAAGCTTCAGAGCTTCTTCTTCATGCCGATATTCGGCCTAAATAACGGCATGATACCCGTCGTGGCCTATAACTACGGCGCCCGGCAGAAGGAACGTATAAAGGAGGCAGTGGGCTTCTCCATCTGCCTCGCCGTCGGAATAATGATAATCGGAACCCTGGCCTTTAACCTGGTTCCGGGCACTCTCTTGGACCTCTTTAATGCCTCGGCGGATATGAAGGCCATAGGAATACCCGCTTTAAGGATCATAAGCGTCCACTTTATCCTGGCCGGAGTCTCGATAATCTTAGGCTCCACCTTCCAGGCCTTTTCCCGGGGTTCCTATTCACTGATAATCTCCGTAAGCCGTCAGCTCGTGGTCTTAATCCCCGTCGCCTGGCTGCTGTCGAAGACCGGTGAGCTTAATAACGTCTGGTGGGCCTTCCCCATCGCCGAGGTCGTATCCCTTACGCTGTCAATAATCTTCTTCTTCAGATTAAAGAAAACTACCATCGATACGCTTTAAGAC
>JAFTEI010000107.1 GCA_017453965.1 Lachnospiraceae bacterium | reverse complement strand
TTTTCCAGGGCCAATCCCGGGGCGGATATCATAAGGCTCGGAATCGGCGACGTGACTCGGCCCCTGACTCCGGCTATCATCAAGTCGCTTCATGCTGCCGTGGACGAGATGGCTGACGAAGAGACCTTTAAGGGCTATGCTCCCGACCTGGGCTATGCCTTTTTGAGAGAGGCTATTGCGAAAAACGACTATGCCGACAGGGGCTGCGATATCGCCCCGGATGAAATATTTGTTTCCGATGGTGCAAAGTGCGATTCCGGAAACATCCAGGAGCTCTTCGCGGCGGACAACGTCATCGCCGTAAGCGACCCGGTATATCCGGTCTATGTGGATACCAACGTTATGGCAGGGCGTACCGGAGAATATGACGACAGGACAGAGCAGTGGAGCGACGTGATATACATGCCCTGCAGGGCTGAAAATAATTTTTCACCGGAGCTGCCGGAGAGGACACCCGATATAATTTATCTATGCTCTCCGAACAATCCGACCGGAGCCGCCCTCAGGAAGGCTGAGCTTCAAAAATGGGTGGACTACGCCCTTGAAAAGGGGGCTGTCATCATCTACGATGCGGCCTATGAGGCCTATATCAGCGATCCTGACGTGCCCCATTCCATCTTTGAGTGCAAGGGGGCAAGAGGCTGCGCCATAGAGATAAGGTCCTTCTCCAAGAACGCGGGCTTCACGGGAGTGCGTCTCGGCTTTACCGTTATCCCGAAGGACTTAAAGGATTCTGAGGGGAACGCGCTGCATTCACTATGGGCCAGGCGCCACGGCACCAAGTATAACGGCGCTCCCTATATCATCCAGAAGGCTGGAGAGGCCGTCTATTCCGAGGAGGGAAAACAGGAGATAAGGAGCCTCGTGGCCTATTACATGGAAAACGCGAAGCTGATACTGGAGGGCTTGAAGGAAGCGGGCTTTACGGTCAGCGGCGGGGTAAACGCCCCCTATATCTGGCTTAAGACCCCGGACAAGATGACCAGCTGGGAGTTTTTCGACTATCTTCTGGAAAAGGTAAATATCGTCGGCACGCCGGGCTCGGGCTTCGGTCCCAGCGGCGAGGGTTATTTCAGACTGACCGCTTTCGGCAGCCACGAAAATACCCGCAGGGCCGTGGAGAGATTTAAAAATCTATAATAAATCCCGGAAATACCTAAATATCTTGAAGTTTTAATTATAGTCTGTTAGAATACACGGTGTTTGTTTAATAATAGGTAGATTTCTTTAAGGAGCGGAGTAGCTATGAGCTATGAGTCAGATATTACTGAGGATAAAACCTATTTAAAAAAGGAGGAGAATGATGAAAAAAGGTTCTAAAAGCAGTGTTATTATCTTTATCGTAATAACGCTGGCTCTTTTGGCGGTTGCCATCTTTGGTATCGGCGATCAGGTCAAGGGAGTTCAGGAGATTCGTTACGGTATCGACATAAGGGGAGGAGTCGAGGCTGTATTCAAGCCTGAGACGGAAGCCACCCCCACGTCCGCTGAGCTGGAGTCAGCCAGAGTGGTCATCGAGACCAGATTGGACAATGAAAACATTACGGACAGAGAGGTCACGATCGACAAGGAGGGGGGCTATATCATAGTCCGTTTCCCCTGGAAGTCCGACGAGACAGATTACGATCCCGAGGACGCCATCGCCGAGCTCGGAGAGATGGCGGAGCTTCAGTTTATTGACCCCGATGGAAATGTCGTGGTCGAGGGTAAGGACGTTACGAGCGCTTCACCCGAGGCTCAGAGGGAGGACAACGGCACGACAAGCTATGTGGTCGCCCTCACCTTTAACAGCGACGGAGCGGGAAAATTCGCCGAGGCTACCGGAAGACTCATAGGTCAGCAGATAGGCATATACATGGACGACACCCTTCTGTCCAACCCTGTGGTACAGACGCAGATAACCGGAGGACAGGCCGTCATAACGGGAATGGAGGACTATGCGGCAGCTGAGGATCTGGCCAACAAGATCAACGCCGGCGCCCTGCCATTCTCCCTTGAAACACGTTCCTTCTCTACGATATCACCTTCGCTGGGACAGAACGCGCTTCAGGTCATGATGTATGCAGGATTAGTTGCATTCATCCTCGTATGCTTATTCATGCTCTGCTTCTACAAGCTGCCCGGCATAGTCGCATGCATGACTCTGCTGTTTCAGATGATCCTGCAGCTCCTTGCAATCTCTGTTCCGCAGTACACCCTGACCCTTCCCGGTATGGCAGGTATCATCCTTTCCCTGGGTATGGCGGTGGATGCGAATATCATCATCGCGGAGCGTATCTCGGAGGAGATAAAGAACGGAGAGACAGTAAAGAGTGCGGTCGCTAGCGGCTATAAGAGGGCCTTTACCTCAGTCCTTGACGGAAATATCACGACTGCCATCGTAGCGATAGTGCTTATGATCTTCGGCTCAGGCACGATGCTTTCCTTCGGCTATACCCTGCTTATCGGTGTTATAGTGAACTGCTTCGTGGGCGTCAATGTTTCAAGGTCAGTGCTCAAGTCGCTGCTCGAGTATCCCGCTCTCAACAATGAGAAGTTCTTCATGGAGAAGAAGGAGAAGAAGGTCATCAAGTTCTTTGAGAACAAGAGAGTCTTTGCCATTCTCACCGGTATCATAGTAGTGGCTGGAATAGTTGGACTTACGACCAGAGGTGCCAGGATCGACACCCAGTTCACCGGAGGTACCGTTCTTCAGTACGACCTCGCGGGAGAGATAAATACAGAGAAGATAGCCGCGGATGTGGAGTCGGTTTCCGGACGTCCCGCCACGGTTCAGATCACGGAGAGCAACATAGACGATACCTCTGCCGTGCTTATAACCCTTGCGGGCAACACCGGTATAACTCCGGAGGAGCAGAAGGACATCTCGGCGGCCATCGCAGAGGAGTTCGGCCTGGACGAGGTAACCCCTTCACAGACCTATGCGGTTGAGCCCTATATCGGAGAGAAGGCTATGAGAAACGCGGTGATAGCCATAATCGTATCCTTCGTATGTATCCTGGCCTACATCGGTATCCGTTTCTCGGTACTGAGCGGCCTTTCAGCCGGACTTACGGCCATCGTAGCCCTGCTCCACGACGTAATGGTGGTGTTCTTTGCCTTTGTACTCTTCGGCATTCCGATAGGCGACAGCTTCGTGGCAGTCGTGCTGACGATAATAGGATATTCCATCAACGATACCATCGTGGTCTACGACAGGATCAGGGAGAATACCAACAACAACCCGAGAAGGACACTGACCGAGCAGATCGACGTATCCCTGAGCCAGGTCATGACCCGTTCCGTAAATACCTCCATCACCACCGGTATCTGCGTTCTGGTTATACTTGGAGCTTCGCTCTACTTCAATATCTCTTCGATATACAGGTTCTCACTTCCGATGTTCTTCGGTATAGTGAGCGGCGCCTATTCATCCCTTTGCATAGCGTCGATCCTTTGGGGAGTTATGAAGTCTAAGGCGCAGACGGCAGAGGCTCCGGCAGCTGCCGCGGCTGTTGAGGCCAAGGAAGATAAGGATTCCAGGAAGTCAAAGAAAAAGTAATTATAAAAGATGAATTCAGGTTTAAAGTATATAATAATATTTTTTATTTCCATGGTTCCCTTAATAGAACTGAGGGCAGCAATGCCTATATCGCAGGCGCCGGAGCTTTTCGGCCCTGCGCTTCCTTTTATACCCTCACTTATCGTGTGCATGCTGGGAAACATGGTCCCCGTCCCCTTTATCTTCCTCTTTGCGAGAAAGATACTGGAGTGGGGAAAGGACAAAAAGGTCATAGGAAAATTTTTCACCTTCTGTCTGGAGAAGGGACATAAGGGCGGTGAAAAGCTCCAGGAAAAGGCAGGGCAGGGTCTCTATGTGGCCCTCATGCTCTTTGTGGGGATACCGCTTCCCGGTACGGGAGCCTGGACCGGAACTCTCGCGGCCAGCCTTCTGGATATGGATTTTAAGAAGAGCTGCGTAGCGGTCATGGCCGGGGTACTGATGGCCGGTCTTATCATGGGTCTGGGGTCTCTCGGACTTTTCAGTCTGATTTTTTAAAAGGAGGAGCCATGCCGGAAGAACCAGTATTGCTGCTCAGCTACATTAATACAAAGCTCAGAGACGAATACAGCAGTCTCGAGGAGCTGTCTTCTGCCGAGGGTGTTGCCTCGGCAGAAATCATTAATAAGCTCGCTTCTATTGATTATCACTACGATTCCGATTTAAACCAGTTTAAATAAGAGATGGATCTATTCGATTATGCCAGGCAGAACAATTTAAAGCGGGAGTCTCCGCTGGCTTCGCGTATGCGGCCCACCTCCCTGGAGGAGGTGGTGGGGCAGGAGCATATCATCGGCAGGGATAAGCTCCTCTACAGGGCCATAGCCGCGGACAAGCTCTCCTCCATCATACTTTACGGGCCTCCGGGAGTCGGCAAGACGACGATAGCCCAGGTCATTGCCCACACTACTATGGCGGAATTCACGGAGCTTTCGGCCACGGCAGCGGGCAAGAAAGACATGGAGGAGGCGGTAAAGCGTGCCGAGGAGTCCTTGGGGATGTACGGAGCCAGGACGATACTCTTCATAGACGAGATACACCGCTTTAACAAGAGCCAGCAGGACTTTCTGCTGCCCTATGTGGAGAACGGGACAGTTATCCTCATTGGGGCCACTACGGAAAACCCGTATTTTGAGGTGAATTCGGCTCTGATCTCCCGCTCCCTGATCTTTGAGCTAAAGCCCCTTTCCAGGGAAAATATAATAACCCTTTTGAAGAGGGCACTAAGCGACGAGGAGAAGGGGCTCGGGGCCTACAATGCCTATGCTGACGACGAGGCCCTGGATTTTCTGGCTAACTATTGTGACGGCGATGCCAGGAGCGCCCTCAACGGAATAGAGCTCGCGGTAATGACGACGCCCAGGGACGAGGACGGGAGGATACATATAACCCTCGAGGTGGCGGGGGAGTGCATCCAGCACCGGGTCGTCCGATACGATAAGACAGGGGACAATCACTACGACACCATATCTGCCTTTATAAAGAGCATGAGGGGCTCCGACCCGGACGCGGCCATCTTCTATCTGGCAAAGATGCTCTACGACGGAGAGGACATCAAGTTCATAGCCAGGCGCATGATGATCTGCGCTTCGGAGGACGTGGGAAACGCAGATCCCCAGGCGCTGCAGGTGGCTGTGGCGGCCTCCCTGGCAGTGGAGAGGGTGGGAATGCCCGAGGCCCAGATCATTTTGTCCCAGGCCGCGGCCTATATCGCCACCGCCCCCAAGAGCAATTCTGCTGTCGAGGCTATCTTTGCGGCTACAAGGGCCGTGAAGGAGACGCCCTCCCTGACGGTTCCGCCCTATCTCCAGGACGCGCACTATTCCGGGGCGGAGAAGCTGGGCCGGGGTACGGGCTATAAATACGCCCACGACTACCCGGACCACTACGTCAAGCAGCGCTACCTCCCCTATGAGCTGGGGGATATGACGTTTTACGATATCTCCGAGATGGGGTACGAAAAGAAGATCAAGGAGCATATGAAGAAGCACAAAAACAGAAAGGGCGATGAATAGTTATGCCGGGAATAGTGCTTCACGAACCGGAAATTCCATACAATACGGGAAATATCGGCAGGACCTGTCTCGACGCGGGGGCCAGCCTGCACCTCATTGAGCCCCTTGGCTTTATCTTAAGCGACAAGAGGCTTAAGCGCGCCGGCATGGACTACTGGGACAGGCTCGACGTTACGAGATACAGGGACTACGGGCATTTTATGGAGCTGCATCCCTCGGCCAGGATATGGTATGCGAGCACGAAGGCCCATAAGTGCTACAGTGACGTCAGCTTTTCCATGGACGATTTTATAATGTTCGGCAGAGAGGGAGGAGGGATACCCGAGGACATCCTCAGGGCCAACACGGATACCTGCATAAGGATCCCTATGGTCGGAGAGTGCCGGTCCCTCAATTTGTGCAATTCCGTGGCCATCGTCCTGTATGAGGCGCTGCGTCAGAATTCCTTCCCGGGGATGAAAATGGAGGGGGAGCTATAGAAGATGGGTACATTGATAGCGTTCATTTTGATATTCCTTGCCTTTGTGACCTTTTTTGCGGCGCTTAAGATGATGAGATATTCGAAGACTCCGGGAAAGTTCATTCCCTGGGTCATCATCCCTATCGTAGTCATCATCCTTGCGATTCTATATCTGCTCTTTACGGATATCGTCAATCAGATATTTAAGGAAATAGTCAGTAATACTTGATGTTAAAAAAGGTTTAGTTTATAATAATTGTATTCTTAAATATATCAGATCAAGGAAAAATATCTTTATAAACAATCCCAACGAAAAACTATTTATTATTTTATTTTAATTGAGACGGAGGTTTTATGAGGGAGAAATTAAATACGCTGCCGCTGCTGCAATTGAGGGAGCTGGCAAAATCCAGGGGATTAAAGGGAATCTCCACGATGAAGAAGGCGGAGCTTATCGACATCTTATGCGCCGAAAACGAGAAGGACAATAACGCGGCGGCAAAAAAGAGCGCCCCTGCCCCTGCCGGGAAAAAGCCCGCTGAGGAGGCGCAGGAGAAGCAGCCTGAGAAGACGCAGGAAAAGCAGGCCGAAAAGGTCCAGGAGAAGCAGACCGAGAGGACCCAGGAGAAGCAGACCGAGAAGGCTCAGGACAAGGGCGGCGAAAAGAAGGCTCCGGAGGGCCAGGGCACTGTGGATAAGGACAGCCTTGATTCTGGAAATATGGCCAACGGTATCCTCGAGGTAATGGCGGATGGATACGGATTCATAAGATGCGAAAATTATCTGCCCGGAGAGAACGACGTCTATGTGGCTCCCAGCCAGATACGCCGCTTCAACCTAAAGACCGGGGATATAATAGTCGGAAACATAAGGATAAAGACCCAGAACGAAAAGTTTTCCGCCCTGTTATACGTCAAGACCATAAACGGACTTCATCCCAACGAGATAGAAAACAGGATGAATTTCGAAAATATGACGCCGATCTTTCCGAATGAGCGCATACGCCTCGAGACCGGAGACGGAAATCTCGCAATGCGTATCATGGATATAATCTCGCCCGTCGGAAAGGGGCAGAGAGGCATGATCGTCTCCCCGCCCAAGGCAGGTAAGACCACGCTTTTAAAGCAGGTGGCAAAGTCGGTCACGAGGCTCAATCCCGACATACATCTCATCATTCTTCTTATAGATGAGCGTCCGGAGGAGGTTACGGACATAAAGGAGTCCATCGAGGGCAAGAATGTGGAGGTCATCTATTCCACCTTCGACGAGCTTCCCGAGCACCATAAGAGGGTCTCGGAAATGGTGATAGAGCGGGCAAGGCGACTGGTGGAGCTGCATGAGGACGTGATGATCCTCTTGGATTCCATAACCAGGCTCTCGAGGGCCTATAACCTGACGGTTCCCCCTTCAGGACGTACCCTTTCCGGAGGTCTCGACCCGGCGGCCCTGCATATGCCCAAGAGATTTTTCGGAGCGGCCAGGAATATGAGGGAGGGAGGGTCACTCACGATACTTGCGACGGCTCTCGTGGATACGGGAAGCAAGATGGACGACGTTATCTATGAGGAATTTAAAGGAACCGGCAACATGGAGATGGTCCTCAACAGAAAGCTTCAGGAGAAGAGGGTCTTCCCCGCGATAGATATCCAGAAGTCCGGTACGAGAAGGGACGACCTGCTTCTGACCCGGGAGGAGCTCGAGGCCACCGACATCATCCACAAGGCGGTGAACGGCATCAAGCCCGACGAGGCGGTGGAGCATCTCATAGACCTCTTCAGCAAGACCAGGACCAACAGGGAGTTTATCGAATTCGTCAAGAAGAAGATGGTTTAAGCGGCTTGGCGGTGCAATTTGCGCGGTACGTAGCGGGCGTTGAAATAAATTTCTTGCATTAGCCGGGGGCTTGTGATAGAATACAAAAGCTGCACGTAAAGATGCGCATGAATTTGCAGAGGAACCTGCCGCTGGTGCGGTGCAAATTCAGCGCTATGTTTAGTAATTAATCATGCCGCGGGTCAGTAATCTACGGCGAATGGAGAGGTGGAAAAATGAAAGCGGATATTCATCCCAAGTATTATGAAGCAAAAGTAACATGCAACTGCGGAAACACCTTTGTTACGGGCTCCACAAAGCCTGAGGTAAAGGTGGAGATCTGTTCCAAGTGTCATCCGTTCTATACGGGACAGCAGAAGGCTACCCGTGCTGACGGACGTATCGAGAAGTTCAACAAGAGATACAAGCTCGATAAATAGGTTACTTACAGAGGAGCTGTACGTATATATTTTTCGGACAGGGGGACCGGAGATAGTTTTGGTGCCCTAAGCGCCCGGGGAATATGTATGTACAGCTCCTTTTGCATACCCGTTTAAGAAAAAATGAAGGTAATATATGGAAAATAATTCTTGTGCAAGGAAATATTCCGGCATCGGCGGACAGGCGGTAATGGAAGGCGTAATGATGAGAAACAAGGAAAAATACGCCGTGGCGGTCCGCAAGAGTGACGGAGAGATAGAGGTAATGCAGGACGTCTACAAGGGGATAATCCCTGTGGAGGGCATATATAAGATACCCTTCCTGCGCGGCGTGTTCAGCTTTGTGGACTCTCTGGTGCTGGGCTTAAAGACCCTGAACTATTCTGCGGATTTTTATACCGAGGATGAGGACGGCGCAAAGCAGAAGGCCAAGGAAAATAAGGACGACAAGGCTGAAAAAAAGGGGAAGGGCGCGGGTGAGACGGCGCTCATGACCGTAGTTATGATAGTTTCCATGCTGATAGCGATATCGCTTTTCATGGTCCTGCCCTACTACGCCTCCCTGCTTTTCGGAAAATATATAAAAAATATCCACCTCCTTACACTGGTGGAGGGCATAATCCGGCTGGCGGTATTTGTGATCTACGTCAAGGTCATATCCGGGATGGAGGACATCCGCAGGGTGTTCATGTACCATGGAGCCGAGCACAAATGTATAAACTGCATCGAAAGCGGGAAGGAGCTTAATGTCGAAAACGTCAAAGCGGCCTCCAAGGAGCACAGGCGCTGCGGCACCAGCTTCCTATTATATGTAATGGTGGTCTCGATAATCTTCTTTTCTCTTATCAGTACCCCCAGCAGGGTATTGAGGGTGGTATTGAGGATAGTGCTGATCCCGGTGATCGCCTCGGTGGCCTACGAGCTCATACGTCTGGCGGGCAAGTCGGACAACGCCATAGTCAGGGCGCTTTCGGCTCCCGGCCTCCTTATGCAGAGGCTCACAACCAGGGAGCCCGACGAAAAGATGATAGAGGTCGGAATAAAGTCTGTGGAGGCTGTCTTCGACTGGAGAGCCTATCTTAAAGAAAATTTCAGTACCGGAGAATAGAGGATGACCTGGGCCGAGGCTGTCAGAAAAGCGGGCGCCAGGCTGAAGGCGGCGGGAATAGCCGATCATGAAGCTGATGCCCTCATACTGTTTATGCATCTTACGGGAGAGAACAGGACCTTTCTTCTGACCCATGGTGAGGAGGAAATGCCCGGGGAGCAGTACGCGAAATACGAGGAGCTCACCGACAGGCGGGTGAATCACATCCCCACCCAGCTTCTGACCGGGACCCAGGACTTTATGGGCTTCGAATTCGAGGTGGAGGAGGGGGTCCTGATACCGAGGCTCGATACGGAGTTTCTCGTGGAGGAGGCGCTCCGGGAGATACCCGACGGGGCAAAGGTCCTGGATATTTGCTGCGGCTCCGGCTGTATAATAATTTCAATCGCTAAACTTTCTAATAATATAGAAGCTTTCGCTTCGGACATCTCGGAGCAGGCCCTGGAGCTGACCCGGAGAAACGCGGAAAAGCTGGGGGCGGACATCCGGCTTATCAGGAGCGATCTCTTCGATTCCATTGACGATAAATTTGATTTTATACTCAGTAATCCCCCCTATATCAGGAGGGGAGAGCTTCCGCAGCTCATGGAGGAGGTGCGTGACCACGACCCTCAGCTGGCCCTGGACGGCGGAGAGGACGGGCTGGATTTTTACAGGAGGATAGCCCGGGAGGCCGCGGACAGACTGAACGGCGGAGGAATGCTCATCATGGAGATTGGCTTCGACCAGGGCGGGGCTGTCAGGGACATATTCGAGGCCGCGGGCTATAAGAATGTGGAGATATTTAAAGACTATTCCGGAAACGAGAGGGTGGTAAAATGTTTGAAAAGCTGGACGACGTAACGGCAAAATACGAAGAGATAATGTATAAGCTGAGCGCTCCCGACGCTTTGCCCAGAGATAAGTATATGGAGCTTATGAAGGAGCAGAATGACCTTGCCCCCCTGGTGGAGAAATACAGGAGCTACCGCGAGAATCAAAAGGAGATGGAGGACGCCCTGGAGCTCATCTCGGCGGAGAGCGACGAGGAGATGAAGGCTCTGGCAAGGGAGACCTTGAGCGAGGCCAAGGAGAAGGACAAAAAGTACGAGGAAGAGCTCAAGATAATGCTCCTGCCGAAGGACAAGGACGACGACAGGAACGTCATAGTGGAGATAAGAGCCGGGGCAGGAGGAGAGGAGGCGGCCCTCTTTGCCGCCAATCTCTACCGTATGTACGTGCGGTTTTCGGAGAACGAGGGCTTTAAGGTCGAGACCACCGACGTGGAGGAGACGGGCATAGGCGGCTTCAAATATGTGAGCTTTATGATAAACGGCAAGGGGGCCTATTCCAGGCTTAAATACGAAAGCGGGGTCCACCGGGTACAGAGGGTCCCGGAGACGGAATCCGGCGGCAGGATACATACCTCCACGGCTACGGTGGCCATAATGCCGGAGGCGACGGAGGTCGAGGTGGATATCGACCCGAAGGACTGCAGGGTGGATGTGTTCAGGGCCTCGGGAAACGGCGGCCAGTGCGTAAACACGACTGACTCGGCGGTGAGGCTTACCCATATCCCCACAGGTATAGTCATTTCCTGTCAGGATGAAAAGTCGCAGATCAAAAACAAGGCCAAGGCCTTTAAGGTGCTCCGGGCCAAGCTCTACGACCTCGAGAGGCAGAAGGCCCACGACAAGGAGGCGGATCTCAGGAAGAGCCAGGTGGGCAGCGGGGACAGGTCGGAAAAAATACGCACCTATAATTTTCCCCAGTCCAGACTCACCGATCACAGGATTAACCTGACGCTTTACTCCCTGGATAAGATAATAGACGGGGATCTGGAGCCCGTAATAGACGCCCTCACCGCCGCGGACCAGGCCGAGAAGCTGGCCTCGGTGGAGGAGGGTTAAAAGCAGCGCCGGAAAACAGGTGAAAAATTGTTATGTCCGCAGCCTGAAAGGCTGTGGGCAGTAACGAAAAATTATGTAAACCCAGAAGGAAGCTCTGATTTGACATAGGATAAGGGCTTATTATACAATATAATAACTATCGTTTTGTCATAGACGATACCGAAAAAATCAGAATTTTCTCTGAATCGGAGGACAAAGTTGTCTGAGGTACATGCAGATACGGCTGAGCTCGAAAGGGAGCTGGCCGCGGTAAGGTCAGAGCTCGAAGAGGTAAGGGGGCGGCTCGATCTTTTTTCAAAATATATTCCAGGAGGAATATTCAGCTATAACGCTGAAACATATAAATTTGATTTCATAAGTCCGAATATGCTCAAGATGTTTTCCTGCAGCGAGGAGGAATTCCGCGAGAGATATTACGATTCCTTCAACCTTCTTATATTAAAGGAGGACAGGAAGAACGTCTTAAAGTCCATTGAGATGCAGCAGAATTTCGAAGGCTTTATCCAGGTGGCATACAGGATAAAGGGCGCGATGGACGAAGTGCATTCCGTAGGCCATATAGCGACCCTCGTAAAAAACGGGGACAGGGAGATATTCTGGGTCTACATATATGACAGGACGGAGGAGGTGACCTCGATACAGGCGCTAAGAGAGCTCACGAGCCGATTCGAGAAGCAGTCGGAGCTTTTACGCCTTATCAAGGAGGCTACCAACGATATCATCTACGACTACAGCGTGATCGACGACACGCTGGAGACCTCCAAAATGCCGGGCAGGCCGATGGAGGAGTTTGCGGCCAGAGGTGTCCTGGGGCACCTCATCCATCCGGACGATATGAATATAGTTTCCACCAAGCTAAAGGACGCCCTGGAACGGGAGGTCAAGAGCACCGTGGAGTACAGGCTGGCAAATGCCGACGGCTTATATAAATGGTACAGGCTCAATTATGCCAGCTTCGCCGATGAATTCGACAAGGTGTACAGGGTGGTGGGCCTGGCCAAGGACGTTTCGGAGGAGAAGCGGGTACAGCAGGAGCTCAAGGCCCAGGCCGAGAAGGACGGTATGACGGGACTTTTAAACAAGGTCACGATCAGGGAGGCCGTGGAGGAGTATCTGAGGACCTGCGATATAGGGTCGTGCCACGCGATGATAATGATAGACACCGACCATTTCAAGGAGGTCAACGACAATCTGGGCCACGCCGTGGGCGACGAGGTCATCAAGGAGGTCGCCGGCTCCATCCGGAAGATCTTCAGGGAGACGGATTTTGTCGGCAGGGTAGGAGGAGACGAATTCCTCGTCTTCATGAAGCATACGACCCCGATCATTACCGAGGAGAGGGCGGCGTCCCTGAATGAGCTGGTGAGCAGGGATTACTCCAGCGGCTCTGTTACGGTGCATATAAGCTGCAGCATTGGCATATCCTTCTTCGGAAGGCACGGAGAGGACTACGATACGCTCTTCGCCTGCGCGGACGAGGCGCTGTATAAGGCCAAGGAGGGCGGGAGGAACCGCTACGTGATCTACTCGCGTCATTAAGGATTCCGGGCTCAATAGGAGAAACTTTAAATAAATATATATAAAGGAGGAATTTATTCATGGAACTTAAGGGTTCACAGACAGAGAAAAATCTGCAGACTGCCTTTGCGGGGGAATCACAGGCGAGGAACAAGTACACATATTTCGCTTCTAAGGCTAAGAAGGACGGATATGTGCAGATCGCCAAGATTTTTGAGGAGACCGCGGAGAATGAGAAAGAGCACGCAAAGATGTGGTACAAGCTCTTAAACGGCGGTATCGGAAGCACCGAGGAAAACCTCAAGGCTGCCGCTGAGGGCGAGAATTACGAGTGGACTGATATGTATGACGGCTTTGCCAAGACGGCAAGGGAAGAGGGCTTCGAGGATATCGCAAAGCTCTTTGAGGGAGTTGCGGCGATAGAGAAGGAGCACGAGGAGCGCTACAGAAAGCTCCTCGACAACATCGAGAAGGAGAGAGTATTCTCGAAGGATGGAGAGGTCATCTGGCAGTGCGCTAACTGCGGACATATCTGCGTAGGCAGGAAGGCACCGGAGACCTGTCCCGTATGCTCTCATCCGCAGAGCTATTTTATGGTAAAGGCTGAAAATTATTGAAAATCAAGCTTTTGGTGATAATGCTGGCGGGCGTCATGCTCGCCGGCTGTACCTTTAAATCAACGGAATCCATCGACCTCGGAATGCAGAGCATTGAAAACAGCGATTACGAGGGAGCGCTCAGCTATTTCGAACAGGCACAGGAGAATGGCGAGGATACTGAACTCATGCTGAGAGGGCGCGGTATCGCAAAGATGGGCCTGTCCGATTACGAGGGAGCCGTTGAGGACCTGCGGGAGGCGCTGAATGCCTCGGGCGGGAAGGTGTCCTATGCGGAGTACGACACGGCTTTTTATCTGGCTACTGCCCTTTTCAAATCGGGAAAGCCGGAGGAGGCCATAGAGACCTACAACGCGATACTGGACTTCGAGGAGAATAACCCGGATGCCTACTTTTTAAGGGGCAAGGCGGAGCTTTCCCTGGGCAGGTACGACGAGGCGTCGAAGGATTTCGAGCTGGCTATAAGCTACGCCCCTTCTGACCCCACGCTCTATATCAATATCTATGAGTGCATGGAGGCCGAGGGCTATGCCGACGAGGCCAAGGGGTACTTGAAGACTGCCATGGAGCTTAAGAATATCAACGAGTACCAGAAGGGGGTTCTCTATTACTGGCTCGGCGACTACAATAATGCCAAGGGATGTCTGGAGTCGGCCAATAGTGCCAAGGGCGACCCCAATGTCATTTTGTACCTTGGCCGGACCTACGAGGCGCTGGGGGACAAGTCCTATGCGGCCTCTCTTTACAGCAGCTACTTAAAGGACTTCCCCGAGGACGCGAATATCTGTAATCAGCTGGGCCTGTGCCAGATCGACAACGGGGAATACCAGGAGGCGCTGGCCGCCTTTCAGCAGGGCATTGCCGTCCCCAACAATGAAATGATGCAGTCTCTTAAATACAATGAGATCGTTGCATATGAATATCT
The DNA here is from genome assembly GCA_017453965.1 of Lachnospiraceae bacterium. Taxonomy (GTDB): domain Bacteria; phylum Bacillota; class Clostridia; order Lachnospirales; family Lachnospiraceae; genus NK4A144. The sequence goes on along the minus strand of JAFTEI010000107.1, from coordinate 5,908 downwards.
GTCCAATTTCAAGCAGGCTTCCCTTTTGATGGAGGCCTATCTCAAGGAATATCCCACGGATGAGGCCGCGAAACGGGAGTATATTTTTCTGAAAACGCGGTAAATCCCCATTTCATGGGCTTTCGGGGCCGGATACTAGATATGGTATTTTGGCGTTGACCTTAACCCTAAATGATGTTATTATATACCCGGTTGCGGCAAAAAGGGTAACATAAGTAAAGACGTAGTCTTTACTTATGAGCCTCTGGCGGATGCGCAGAAATTCGCATAGGAAGGGCGCAAGCGCCCGTGAATTTCGCGCGGGAAACGCTTAATAAGCGTTTCCATATATTAGCCGCAGACAAAGTTTTAAAGAGTGTATAAAGGGGTTGGAGGGTTTTAATGTTTAAGGTAGTCAAACGTGATGGAAAAATTGTGGATTTTAATTTGAGCAAGATATCGGATGCTGTGACGAAGGCCTTTGTCGCCTGCGAGAAGCAGTACAATTCCGATATCACTGACCTTATCGCTTTAAGGGTAACTGCCGATGTCGAGGAGAAGAACGGCACCGATAAGGTAGGAGTAGAGGAGATCCAGGACAGTGTGGAAGGGGTGCTGACGCAGTGCGGCTTCACCGACGTTGCCAAGGCCTATATTCTCTACAGGAAGCAGAGAGAGAATATCCGCAACATGAATTCCGCAGTTTTGAACTACCGCGACGTCGTTAATTCATATGTGAAGGTCGAGGATTGGAGAGTAAAGGAAAATTCCACCGTCACCTATTCGGTGGGAGGACTGATCCTTTCCAACTCCGGAGCCATAACTGCGAACTACTGGCTGTCGGAGATCTACGACAACGAGATCGCCCAGGCCCACAGGAATTGTGATATACATATTCACGACCTGTCCATGCTTACGGGCTACTGCGCGGGCTGGTCGTTAAAGCAGCTGATAAGGGAAGGTCTTGGCGGAATTGAAGGAAAAATTTCATCGGCTCCTGCAAAGCATCTTTCGACGCTCTGCAACCAGATGGTGAACTTCCTTGGAATAATGCAGAATGAGTGGGCCGGAGCCCAGGCCTTCTCCTCCTTCGATACCTATCTCGCTCCCTTCGTAAGGGCCGATAACCTGACCTATAAGCAGGTCAAGCAGGCGATAGAGACCTTTGTATTCGGAGTCAACACCCCCTCCAGATGGGGTACCCAGGCTCCCTTTACCAATATAACCTTGGACTGGACGGTGCCCGATGACCTGGCTGAGCTGCCCTGCATAGTCGGCGGCGAGGATCAGGACTACTGCTACAAGGACTGCAAGAGGGAAATGGATATGATAAACAAGGCCTTCCTTGAGATCATGATCGAGGGAGACGCCAACGGAAGAGGCTTCCAGTATCCTATTCCCACTTATTCCATAACAAAGGAATTTGACTGGTCGGATACGGAGAACAACAGGCTCCTCTTTGAGATGACCAGTAAGTACGGTACCCCCTATTTCTCGAACTACGTAAATTCCGATATGAAGCCCTCTGACATCAGGTCGATGTGCTGCAGGCTCCGTCTGGATCTGCGCGAGCTCAGAAAGAAGAGCGGCGGCTTCTTCGGCTCGGGAGAGTCTACGGGAAGCGTCGGGGTCGTTACGATAAATATGCCCAGGATAGCATACCTGGCAAATGACGAGAAGGACTTTTACAAGAGACTGGACCGCATCCTCGACATAGCGGCGCGTTCCCTCAAGGTAAAGAGAGACGTTATAAATAAGCTGCTGGATGAGGGTCTCTATCCCTATACGAAGAGGTATCTCGGAACCTTCAACAACCACTTCTCGACCATAGGCGTAGTCGGCATGAACGAGACGGGACTCAACGCCCGCTGGATAGGCGAGGACATGTCCTCGAAGAAGACTCAGGACTTCACCAAGGCCGTCCTCAACCATATGAGAGAGAAGCTCAAGGACTATCAGGAGCAGTACGGAGACCTCTACAACCTGGAGGCCACTCCCGCGGAGAGCACCTCCTATCGTCTGGCCAAGCACGACAAGAAGCAGTATCCGGACATTATCACGGCCGGCGACTGCAGCTCCACGCCCTACTACACCAACAGCTCCCACCTTCCTGTGGGCTATACGGCCGATATTTTTGAGGCCCTCGACATACAGGACGAGCTGCAGACCTTATATACCTCGGGAACGGTCTTCCACGCCTTCCTCGGGGAGAAGCTGCCGGATTGGAAGGCAGCCGCGAAGCTGGTAAAGACCATATCGGACAACTACAGGCTTCCCTATTATACCCTGTCGCCCGTATATTCCGTATGCCGGGACCACGGCTATCTGTCCGGCGAGCAGAAGGTATGTCCTCACTGCGGAAAGAAGACGGAGATCTACTCCAGGATAACCGGGTACTACAGGCCCGTGTCCAACTGGAACGACGGAAAGCTGCAGGAGTATAAGGACAGGGTGCTCTACGATACGGCCAGTTCGAAGCTCGACAAGGCAAAGCGCAAGAAGGTACTGGCGGGAAACGAAAGTCCTGAGCCTAAGAGAGAGGCTCCCGACGCCAGCATAGTGACGATACTTTCAAGTTCGGATATAATGGGACAAAAGGGTGTAAGTATAGCGCCCGCACATACAAGAAGGTATCTGTTTACGACGAAGACCTGTCCAAACTGCAGAATAGTAAAGGACTTTCTTAAGAATATAAAATACATAGAGGTGGATGCGGAAGAAAATACTGAACTGGCTATGAAATTCAATGTCAGCTCCGCGCCCACGCTGGTGATCGTCGAGGGGGATAAATTTGAAAAGATATCCAATGCCTCGAATATTAAGAAGTTTGTGGACGGCATGCTCATGAAAGCGTGACAATGAAAAATAATTCTAAAAGATATTGGGCTGCTGGAGTGCTGGCAGCCCTTTTAGTTATCACAGTGATCCTGTCCCTGACCTCTCTGGAGCAGGAAAAGGGAATAGGTGGAGGCCTTATAATAAGCGAGGTCTGCACTAATAATTTTGCGTCCCTGGACGACGGCTTCGGGGAATATCCGGAGTGGGTCGAGATATATAATTCAGGCGATTCCCCGGTCTCCCTCACAGGTTATTCGCTCCGCTCCTCCCGCAACAGAAAATGGTTCTTCGACGATGTCAGCCTGCAGCCCGGACAGTATATGCTGGTGGCCTACGACAAGGAGAGCTATTTCAAGGGAGACAACCTGGACCTGGAACAGGACGGGGAGGAACTGGATATCATAAAGCTCCTGGGTGAAGGAAGCAATGCGTACAAAAAGCTTAAGAACTATTTCAGCTTTCATATAAGCGGAGGGGACAGATTATGCCTTTGCAGGGGCGGAACGGGAGTAGTGGATGCGGTGGATATCCCCGAGCTGCCCTGCGATGTCTCCTACGCGAGAAATAATGAGGAGGCCGGGAGGTGGGAGACAAAGGAGCCCACTCCGGGGTACGACAATTCTGAGGGGCGCCAGGTGCCGCTCCCAAGCCTCGAAGCCCCTGCCTTTTCCGCTGAGAGCGGCTTTTACGGAGATGAATTCGAGCTCGAGCTGAACGCCGTGGAGGGGGCGGAGATCTACTACACCCTGAATTCGGAGGAGCCCCTGTATAACGGGATAAAATACACCGGGCCCATAAGGATAAGCGACGCCTCGGCCAATGAGGACAGATTTGCCAACAGGGAGGATATCACCACCTCCTACGAGTACAACATCAAAAATATTTTTACGGTGCCGGAGGAGCCCGTGGATAAGGCGACGGTCGTAAAGGCCGTGGCGATAGACGGCGACGGAAACGTCAGCGAGACCGTGGAGAAGGTCTACTTTGTGGGCTTTGAGGACAAGGAGGGCTATGAGGGAGTGCCCGTTATATCTATAACCTCCGAGCCCGACCGCTTTTTTGACGAAACGGACGGAATCTTTGTAAAGGGCAAAGATTTCTTGAGCTACATGGACAGTAACGAGTCCAAGCTCCCCGAGGACTGGGAATATTTCGGGGCCAACTACAAGGGCCGGGGCAGACAGTATGAGGTGAAGTCCAACCTGACCTACTTTGACGAGGAGCACGAGTATGTATATTCCCAGGTCGTAGGGGTGCGGCTCAGGGGGAGGAACAGCAGGGCCTATCCCCAAAAGGGCTTCAAGATATTCGCCAGGGAGGAATACGACGGGAATACTGAATTTAAAGAGGCCTTCTTTGAAAATAACGGCAGGGAAAACAGTATTTCCCTCTTTACCGGAGGCCAGGACTATCTGTTTAAATATCACGACGTGATCTTCTCCAGGCTCTTAAAGGGCAGCGAGGTAGCCACTGTGGACTACCGCCCGGCCTTTGTATTTCTCGAGGGGGAATTCTGGGGGCTCTACTGGATACAAGAGCGCTATGACGACAAGTATTTCCTGGATAACTATGGCATAGCCAGGGGAAATGCGGTGGTGGTGAAGATGGATTCCTGGCTCAGGGACAGCGACAGGCTGCTTTCGGGCTACAGCGCGCTCGAGGACTTTGTAAAGACCCACGACTTTTATAAGGAAGAGACCTATGAGGAATTCTGCCGTATCACGGATATAGACAGCCTCATGGTCTACTATGCCGCCAATATCTACAACGCCCACGGGAACGACTGGCCCAGGAGCAATGTGGGGCTCTTCCGCTCCGCCCAGGTCGGGCTTTCCCGGTACGCGGATACCCGGTGGAGGTATCTTATCCACGACAACAATTCCTCCTCCTTCTATGCGATAGACGGGGATACGATAACTGGCGTTATGAATGAGGACTCACTCTTTGCCAACCTTATGAAATCCGAGCATTTCCGCCGGGATTTCTATAAAAAATTTCTCGAGCTCGAGGACGAGGTGCTGACTCCCGAGCGGGCCCTGCCGATAATAGACGGGATACATGAGGAGTTCGGAGTTCATCTTTCCTCTACCTGGGAGAGATTTTTCGCGGGCAGCGTCGATGAGGAGAGGCTTAAAAAATATGAGGACTACTTAAAGCAGTTCTTTAAAGAGAGGCGCAGCTTCATTGAGCCGCTGGTCAGGGCCCAGGTGGAAAATCCGCAGATACCGGAGTGGTTCCAGTGAAATTGCAGATACGCTGACCCGCCGGATTGCAGCGCCGCTGAATTCTTACAGGTTGCTAAGTTCCGGCGTTGACAGTATAATATGGGAGCGAGAGGTAAGGTAAAATTATGATACAAAAATTGATCGACAGGATAGTAAAGACCGATGCGCCGATAGTCGTAGGGCTCGACCCGAACTTAAGCTTCATCCCCAAGGCCATTCAGCAGAGGGCCTTTGAGGAAAAGGGAGAGACTCCCGAGGGAGCGGCACAGGCCGTATGGCAGTTTAACAAGGGTATAATAGACGCGGTTTACGACCTGATCCCCGCGGTGAAGCCGCAGATCGCGATGTACGAGCAGTTCGGCCTGCCGGGGCTCAAGGTCTTTAAGGATACGGTGGACTACTGCCACGAGAAGGGACTTATCGTAATAGGGGACGTAAAGCGGGGAGATATCGGCTCTACTTCGGCTTCCTACGCGAAGGCCCACATTGGACGGATAGAGATAGGGTCGAAGAGCTACGCGCCCTTTGACGAGGATTTTGCCACGGTCAATCCCTACCTGGGGACCGACGGGGTAAAGCCCTTCGTGGACGTATGCAACAGCGAGGATAAGGGTATCTTCGTACTCGTAAAGACCTCCAATCCCTCGAGCGGAGAATTCCAGGACAGGGAGATAGACGGAAAGCCCCTCTACGAGCTCGTGGCCGAAAAGGTCTGTGAGTGGGGGAGCGCCTCCATGGACGGGGACTACAGCAATGTGGGCTGCGTCGTAGGGGCTACCTACCCGGAGATGGGCGCGAGACTGAGACAGATTATGCCGAAGACCTTTATCCTGGTGCCCGGATACGGAGCCCAGGGAGGAAAAGGT
>JAFTEI010000106.1 GCA_017453965.1 Lachnospiraceae bacterium | reverse complement strand
CATTAAGTAAAAGGTAGATTCCCGTTGCTGTAAGCAGTATCGTAAGCTCCCGTCCCGAGGCATTTTCAAATTCGTAAAAAATCCTGGAAACTATATAGGCTACTATAAACTCATAGATGAAGACCCAACGGTTATTTGTATAGGCAAAGGCCGTCATGATAAAGCCGCATACGGGCAAAAGCAGCGCCGCGGTAGTGATGATGAAGATCAGCGCGCTCTTCCTGTATTTCCCCTTCAGCGCAAACATCAAAACCACGCAGAGAAAGGCCACTGCAGTATAGCCCATTACCGTCCAGCTTTCAGCCTGGATATACCCTGTGAAGGAACCCGGAAACCTGAAGTAGTAGGCTCCGTCATAAATTAATGCGACCTCCTTTTTCTCTCCGTAACGCCCCGCGGTCATAAGCTGTATAATGACCGGCAGGAGGATTACCGCCGACAGCAGCAGCGCCTCTATATAGCTTATAAAAAAGCGCATAAAGGTCTTAAATATCTCTATGGGCTTCAGGGGCCGTACTTCCGTAAAATATCTGAAAAGCGTATATATGACCGCCGCGACCACTGCCATATAGAGGAAGTAAAAATTCATGGTGGCTATAAGACCCGTTGAGATTATGAGCATATAGGGGCTGCCCTTGTCCAGTATGAGATCTGAACCCAGGAGCATATAGGGGAGACAAAGCACCGGCAGCATGAAATTGCATTCACTGCTGCCGAAGAGCATCGGAAACACGGAGAAAATATAGACATAAGCCCCCACCAGCGAGCCCAGCCTTCCGGCCTTGTGATAGCGTGCAAAGAGTAAGAAGCCCAGGCCCGAAAGGTAGGATTTCAGAAAATACACGAAGGTAAAGACTCCTCCCAGCATTGTCTCGGGGAAAAATATGGAGATAGCTCCGAAGGGATCGGCAAAGCCATACATGTTGAGAGTCGTCAAAGTATCGTCTCCAAAGCCTATGGCCGGCTCCCACATTTTGAAGCTTATCCCGTTTCCGGAAAACAATGAGCTGAGGAAGTCCTTATATATCCTCGAGGAAGCTACAAATCCCGTATAATACTGGGTTATTCCGTCGTGTCCCACAACCGTCGTCCTGCCGGTCAAAAGCACATAGCAAAACATCCCGAAAAGAAGGACTAGAAAGCCCAGCGTATAGCAAAGATAGAGAGCCGATGGCTTTTTAAGGAAGGCTCTGAAGGCTTTTTTATCTGCCATTCCGCTCATAGGCTGCCCCCCTTAAACAGAATATCCGCTATAGAGACAAGGCTCCCATAGATATTTCCGCTGTTCACATACAGCGAATTGGCTCCATCCCCCTCAAAGATTGAAAACTCGAAAAAACAGGTTATGAGATTTGCATATAGTATAAAAAAGATCAAGAGCCCCGTAAAAAGACGGTCGCTAATCTTCTCCTTAAATCTTATCATAACGAGAGCGGTCAAAAGCAGCACAGGCACAACTATGTAGCATAGCTCCCTTAAGGAGAAACCCCCTATCCACCGGAAAAAGCTGCCTGGCGCACCGCCTCTTAAAAGGTTCAGAGCAAATGGCAGGTTTAACGCTGTAAGAATTACCGCCGGAATAGTGTTTTTCCTTTTCCAAAGCAGTATCGCAAGGGGCAAAAGAACCATAATCGCTATAAGATCGGGATGCGAATAGCCGATAATGACCGTAAAACCCGAAAACATATAAAACAGGGCCGACGGCAGGAGCCTTTCCTCCCTTACGCCAAAGGCTGCAAGCATAAGAGTAAAGGTAAGGCCCGATACAAACACAAGGCCCAGGACAAGGAGGTTATACACCATATCCGGGGCCACCACCGGCACATAGGCGTAAAGGAGCCCCAGGAGCCCCGCCAGGTAGTAATCCGTGACTACCCCATCCTTAAGCAGAAAAGAAACCCTGTAAAGGGCAAAGTATCCCACATTAAAAACGGCGAACAGAATGAACAACGCCGTGTAATTAATAAAAAATCTCTTTTTATCCATATATAAAAAACCTGTGTGCTACCATATTATGCATGTGGATGGACTTTTGACCCTAATGTCATATTATAGCAACACACAGGTATATTTACAAGAATAGCTCTATACGCACTTAAGCGTTAACGATCTTGCCGAAGTCGGGCTTAAGGCTTGCGCCGCCGATAAGGCCTCCGTCGATGTTGGGCTTGGAAAGCAGCTCTGCCGCGTTTCCTGCGTTCATGGAGCCGCCGTACTGGATGCGGACCTCGTCTGCAGTAGCCTGGTCATAGAGCTCGGCGATAAGGTTACGGATAAGTCCGCAGACCTCCTCTGCCTGATCGGCTGTGGCGGTCTCGCCTGTTCCGATAGCCCAGATAGGCTCGTAAGCGATAACCAGCTTCTTAACCTGGTCGGCGGTAACTCCGTCCAGATCCCAGGTGATCTGTCTCTTTATCCACTCCTTGTAGGTATCAGCCTTACGAAGCGCAAGGGACTCGCCGCAGCAAAGGATGGGTGTAAGACCAGATGCGAAAGCCTTCTTCACCTTCTGGTTGATAAGAACGTCGTTCTCGCCGAAGATATCTCTTCTCTCGGAGTGTCCGATAATGATATACTCAACACCTGCCTCCTTGAGCATCGGTGCGGAGATCTCTCCCGTGAAGGCTCCCTTGTCCTCAATGTAGAAGTTCTCTGCTCCTACATGTACGTTGGTGCCCTTTACCGCCTCTGCAACAGGGCAGATGTCGATAGCGGGAACACAGTAAACAACGTCTACCGCATCATTCTTAACAAGGTCCTTAAGTTCATTACATAAAGCCACTGCCTCACTGGGAGTCTTGTTCATCTTCCAGTTGCCGGCAATAATTCTTCTACGTGCCATTATTCTTTCTCCTTTTCTTTATTTTCTTTTTCTAAGAGGATATCAATTTTCTCCTGCGCTTCTTCGATAGATTTACAACCACTTAAAATCATTTTTATTGATTTCAAAATACTCTGATATTGATAATCTGTCATACTTGCATCCATATCCTTCCTCCCTTAACACAATCGGGCAAAATTAAAACCCCCGGCTCATTTGTCATCCGCAGCCATAACTCCGGGAAGCTCCTTGCCCTCCAGGAACTCAAGGGAAGCTCCGCCGCCGGTGGAAATATGAGTCATCTTGTCGCCGAAACCAAGGTTATTTACAGCTGCCGCAGAATCGCCGCCGCCGATGATAGTTGTAGCGTCCGTATCAGCAAGAGACTGAGCCACTGCGATAGTTCCCTTTGCAAGAACAGGGTTCTCAGAAACGCCCATAGGTCCGTTCCAAACTACTGTCTTAGCGCTCTTAACGGCGTCGGCATAGGTCTTCTGGGTCTCGGGTCCGATGTCCAGGCCTTCCTTGTCATCCGGAATAGCATCCGTAGGGAATACCTCTGTCTTTAAGTTGGGATCGTCGATGGGATCAGGGAAGCTGTCGGCAGCAACCGTATCCGTGGGAAGCAGGAGCTTCTTGCCGAGCTTCTCAGCCTTCTCCATCATCTCCTTACAGTAATCGAGCTTTGTATCGTCAACAAGAGACTTGCCGACCTTACCGCCCTTGGCCTTTACGAAGGTATAAGCCATGCCGCCGCCGATGATCAGGGTATCGCACTTATTTAAAAGATTGTCGATAACCGCCAGCTTGTCCGCTACCTTTGCTCCTCCAAGGATGGCTACGAAGGGACGAACGGGATTCTCAACCGCATTGCCAAGGAAGTCGATCTCCT
>JAFTEI010000105.1 GCA_017453965.1 Lachnospiraceae bacterium | reverse complement strand
TAGCCGCGAGCAGGGCCGGTTCCTCGCGCTCCTCGGGAAGCTCCTCGGGCAGCAAGTCCTCCTCAAAGAAGGACGAACAAAAAGTCACTGCCCAGCAGATCACGATAGCGAAGCCTCCGAAGAGGTAGCCTCTTCCACCGGGATAGATCCCGGTCCCCCTTCCCCATAAATGGGGACGGTTAATATGAAAGGATTATTTAATGTTAACCATAGAATACTTTTCTCATCTGCCCGCTTTTTCCATGAGCGGGCACGCAAAAGAAGCCCCCAGAGGCGCAGACATAGTCTGCGCGGGGGCTTCGGCTCTTCTGTATACGCTCATCAAATACCTCGATAAGCTCGAAGATGAGTTTGAACCGGAGGTATTTGAATACAACGGAAGGATCAATATATGTCTCGATCCGCCCACGGCGCTTATGCACGACGCGAAGCTTCTGTTTGAGGCATTCGCCACAGGCTTCGAGATGCTGGCGCACGACTTTCCCGATAACGTCCGTTTTATAAAGGATCCTCCCTTTAGTCATTGCGAGGAGTGAAACGACGCGGCAATCCGTACTCTAAAAAAGAGAAACAATAAATGAATAAAACAACAGAAAAAGCAATAGCCTGGGCATTGGAAACCGCAAACGATGATGCCCACGGATATTCCCAGGCAGACCGCTGGGGCCCAGATTACGACTGCTCGAGCTTTATTATCAGCGCGTACGAACAGGCCGGGCTGAGGGTAAAAGAAGCCGGCGCTTCATATACGGGGAACATGAAAGCCGCATTTCAAAAATGCGGCTTTGTTGTATTACCGAATCTTATTATCTCGCTGCTTATACCCGGCGATGTGCTTTTAAACGAACGGCACCACGCCGTAATGTATATCGGCAACGGAAAAGTTGTGGCGGCAAGATCCTCGGACGGTTTCCCGCAAAGCGGAGACCAGAGCTCAAGGGAGATCTGCATACAGGATTATTACGACTGGCCCTGGGACTGCGTGCTCCGCTACGCGGAGCAGTGCACAGAGCACAGGGCACAGGGCACAGTTGAGTGCGAGGTATCCTTGCCGGTACTGAAACAGGGAGACAGAGGCATTGCTGTAAAGATCATGCAGGAGCTTCTTATAAGCGCCGGTTTCGGTTGCGGCCCGGACGGGGCTGACGGAGACTTAGGCCCGAACACCGCCGGAGCCCTGAAGAGATTCCAGAGCGCAAGGGAGATCTGCGCGGATACCGTTTGCGGAAAAGAAACATGGGAGGAACTTATTAAAATATGAATCAGTACACTGTCGAGATCCTGATAGGGCTTATGTCCCTTCTGGGCTCTCTGATAGGCGCGTACTCGGGCTTTAAGCTCACGGCGTACAGAGTGGAGCAGCTCGAGAAGAAAGTCGATATGCACAACAATTTCGCGAGACGTATGCCTGTTCTGGAGGAACAGATCAGCGAAATTAAGAGGAGCCTGGATAAATGACCATTCAGGAACTTTTCGACGAAGTTGACGCCTTGGTTCCAAACTTTTATACCCCGGAGCAAAAATTAAGGTGGCTGAACGATCTGGAATACAAGATTTACAGGGAGCTCTTCACGGAGTTTTACCCCGGAGAGCTCCCCGATTACGAAGACCACGAGGGCACGGCGGAGGCGCCTTCGGTAGACAATGCCTACGGGCGGGACATGTATCTGCACTACCTCGTTGCTCAGATAGATTTCTACAACGACGAGTACAGCAAGTACAACCAGGCGATAACGCTTTTCAATAACGCCTACAAGGCGTTCGAAGGCTACTATACCCGGACTTATTCCTCGAAGCGGGAACATTACTGGAGGATATAACCTCTTCCACCGGGATAGATCCCGGTCCCCCTTCCCCATAAATGGGGACGGTTAAGATGAAAGGATTATTGGAATATGACTGAAAAAATGATAGAACATCTTAAGGCGATATGGGAGCTTGCGAAGGACAGCTGTCCCGGAGGGCTTCTGCTCCTCTCCGTCCACAAGGACGAGAACGAGATCCGGTATATGATAAACAACTGCGCCTATCCGCACAGCGATGACAAGGGCCCGGACATAGCCACGCCCATTGATATTTATTATTGCGAGTCAATACAATATTGACATTTTTCCAAAAATAAAGTACCTTATCCCCAGAGCCGAACATGGTTGATCTGACGGGAATTGTACCCTGAGCGAGTCTGACCATGTTGTGGCTCTAATTTTATGCTTGCCAACAGAGCCCGGTTCGTTTATAGTATGTACGATCCCGTTGGGAATGGGTACTCCGTGCTTACGTACGGCCTCCCCAATCTCGCTAGGGATCACTTTTTATTGGCATATAATAATTGTCACTAACAGCACTGACGGTCAACAAACTATTGTAAAACAATAATCCGAGCCACCTCTGTTAGTGACAGTATTTATATATCATATTCTTATTTTAAAATCAAGAAACTGTTGGTATAAAAACGAATGGAGACGGATTGCCGCGACCACTCTGCGGAATGGGTCTCGCAATGACAAAGAGATATAAAAAGGCACCCTTAAACAGGGTGCCTTCTCTGGAGCAATCTAATCCTTAACTGTATGAGTGGTCAAGCATTGTTGACTCCAAGCGACAGATCGCAAAAACGAACTTTCCGCTCCGGAGCGCAAGTTAACCTCTGACTGCGTGAATGGACAGACGCTGTTAACGCTCAGGAGAGGAATAATAGCACAGATAGTTAAGAAATGCAAGAAAAAGCCGGCAGCTTTATAAGGAGGCTTTATGCCGTTTTATCCGACGATAAACGTACCGGACGAAAAGAGAATATTTACAAACACCTTCGCGGGGTATAACCACAACCTGAAGATAGCGGACGGGGAGTTTTACGAGGAGCAAAATATGTGCTCCGACGACTACCCCGTCCTCTCTTCGAGGAAGCCCAGAGGGCTTGTCCGTGTTTTGGACACCTGTCAGGGAATCATAGCCAAGGACGACCTTTACTACGTAAACAACAACCGGCTGTACAAAAACGGAACGGCGACGCCTGTGAGGAACTTAAGCGCCGGGGAGAAACAGCTCGTCTCCATGGGCGCCTATATCTGCATTTTCCCCGACAAGCGCTATTACAACACAGTAGACCCGACCGACTACGGCTGGATGGACTCGGAGTTCACGAGCTCGGGAAACGTGTATATACAGCCGTGTTTAGCCGACGGCTCGAGCTTTACCCAGACAGTTTCGGCAACGGAGCCGCAAAACCCCTTCAACGGTCAGCTCTGGCTCGACACTTCCATTACTCCGAACGAGCTCAAGCGTTTCAGCGAGGCGCAGAGCGCCTGGATAGACGAAGTGCCTTACACGAAGCTCAAGTTCATGACGAGGAATATAATCCCGTCCGATTTTTCCGCCGGAGACGGAATTATTTTGAGCTGTACAGACGCTGCCCTCGCTGCAAAGCTGCTGTTGAGCCCTTCTTCCACCGCAAGCGGTCCCCCTTCCTCCCAAGAGGAAGGATATTCCGGATTCTTTACTCTGCAGGCACTCGGCGGAGGCGCGAACGAGGACGACTGGCTGGTCATCCCCTGCCCCCTTAACGAGACGATTAACACCACGGTCCAGATAAAGGTCTCGAGGCCCGTTCCGGACATGGATTTCGTTGTGGAGATAAAGAACAGGCTCTGGGGCTGTTTCTACGGCACGAGAAACGGAAAGACCGTAAACGAGATCTACGCCTGCGCCCTTGGCGACTTCAAGAACTGGAACCTCTACGAGGGACTGAGCACGGACTCATATACGGCCTCCGTCGGCTCTGACGGGCCCTGGACGGGAGCCGCCGTATTCATGGGCTATCCCCTGTTCTTCAAGGAAAACAGAGTCCATCAGGTGAGCGTAAACGCCAAGGGCGCGCACAGGATAGATGACACGCTTATGAGGGGCGTTCAGGCCGGCTCCTCAAGGAGCCTCGCCATATGCAAGGAGGACCTTTTATATAAAAGCAGCGAGGAAGTCTGCATTTTTCAGAGCGTTTTCCCGAAGGGGATCTCGAGGGATTTCGGGGAAGAAAAATACTCCTCCGCCGTCGCGGGGAGCTTTATGAACAAGTATTACCTTTCGGCCTTGGACTCCGAAGGAGAGCCCGTTCTGTTCGTCTACGACAAAGACACGAATATCTGGCACAAGCTCGACCCTTTGAGGGTAAAGCAGTTCGCCTCCATGGGCTCGGAGCTCTACGCTCTCTGCGGCTACGACGAGGCTCTCGGAGGCTACCCCATATATGCTTTCAACGGCACAATGGGGACTTTGGAGGAGACAGTTACATGGAGCTTCGAGAGCGGAGACATGTATCTCGACGAGCCGGACAACAAGTACGTTAAGAGATACGATATAAGGCTTAAGGCGGAGGAGCCGGAGAGCCTGAGGCTGGAGATACAGTACGATTCCTCCGGAATATGGGAGGAGTACGGATTGCCGCGCTTCGCTCACAATGACGATCTTTTACAGGCACTCACTATCCCCGTTTTGCCCAGAAGATGCGATCATCTCCGGTACCGTATATCGGGCACCGGAGATGTGAAGATATATTCTGTTGCAAGGGTCGAAGAAATAGGAAGCGACGTGAATTGAAATTACCGCCTCACTCTATCTCCCACATGAAGCTGACGGTGTCGCTGAGGTCTATATCATCGGGAACGACATCCATCGCCACGCTTTTTGCAAGCCGCGGTTCGCCATCAAAGGCCCTGTCCTCATATACAGTCCTCGAATAGATGTTCAGCTCTCCCCAGTCATAATTGATGTTTATGAGCTTCCCGAGCTTTACTCCCGAAGCTTCCGCCAGGATCTCCGCCTTTTTCCTCGCGTCCGCCGCGGCGCTTCTGAGCAGCTCTTCTTTCGGCGATTCCTTGTCCTTCACCGTGAATCTTATATCCGTTTCAGGATCGGAAACGCTGTTCGAGACAGCGTCCAAAGCCTTGGACAGAAGCTCCGTGTCAAAATCAAAGCCCAGTCTCAGAGAATGGTTCGTATAATACCCGACGAACCTGTATTCTCTGGTTTTATTATCATATTCCGAGTAACGCTCCACATTGAAGTTCGTCGTTTTCAGATCATCCGTATCGAAGCCTGCCTCTTTCAGCTTATCCCGCAGATCGCTCAGAAAAAGAGCCCCCTTTTCCATCGAAGCCCTGTATTCCTTGTCAAAAGCCCTCATCCTCAGATCCAGCTCTATCCGGTCCGGTTTCAGGCTGACTTTACCGGTCCCCTTTACAACTATTGTCCTTTGCATTGTATTCTCCTCCGGATAATCAATGTGCGTTCAGTATAGCACAAAAATACTTCAAGAGGTAAATCTCCGATTGACTTTTTGCTTCTGATATCATGTCAATAATTTTCTGTAACCAATTTACGTAAATAATTTTATGTTAACATATCTGCCCGGCAGCCGGAATCGCCGCAATAATAAAACGGGAAGCAGATCATATCTGCTTCCCGTCAGGTTTTAACAGGTTTTCAATTGATGTCGAGATCCACGGTGACCTCGTAGTAGTCGCAGGCGTGGGCATTCCAGTTGGAGACGCCGGCCTTGGAGATCATGCTCATTTCGAGGAAGGAGCAGAAGACGTAGCCGTTGTCGTCCAGAATGGTCTGCTGCAGCTCGATGGCAAGCTGGGCACGCTTGTCGGTGTCGAACTCGGTGGAGAGCTGGTGGAGCAGATCATTGACGTGCTCGTTCTCATAAGCGCCGAAGTTGTAGCTCATGCCGGGCACGCAGGAGGTAGTGAAGAAGTACTGCGGATCGCCGGAGGGGGCGGTCACGAGGGCGGAGGCGTAGATGTCAAAGGAGGTCATGTCCGCCAGGAACTCGCGGCGGTTGGCGGTGCAGTTGATATCCACATCGATGCCGATATCCTTCAGAGAGGCCTGGGCAGATTCTGCCAGAAGAGGCAGCTCCGCGCGGCTGGGGTAGGTCAGCCAGCGGATGACCAGCTTCTGGCCGTCCTTTTCGCGGATGCCGTCGCCGTCGGTGTCGACCCAGCCGGCCT
>JAFTEI010000104.1 GCA_017453965.1 Lachnospiraceae bacterium | reverse complement strand
CCACCTGTCAGGATCTTCCTGCTCGTTAAAGGTCTCGTCCGAGGTTTTAGTGACCACCCTTATCTCCTTAAGTCCGTTGCTTCCGTCTGTAATATAGATATAACCCTTCTCACCCTCTATCTGGAAAAAGTTAACACCGAAGGTATCCTTTGCTCCCGCGTTCGTGCTTACAAAGCCATCATATTCCATAAGCATCACTCCCGAGGTATCCGTCCTGCCCCTGCCGTCAGGAAGCGTAAACAGATTGGGATGATACTCAGCTCTTAAGGGCTTTCCGAAAAGTGCAACATTCAGATAGATATTGTAAAAATTGATATCCATGAGGCAGCCGCCCGCATATTCGGGATTAAAAATATTCGGCACCTCTCCCTTTTTAAGCACGTCATAGCGGCTCGAATACTGGCTGTAATTTGATATGACCAGCTTTATGCTGCCTATCTGAGGCAGCTTATTTTTAAGCACCTCATAATTCGGCAGAAAAGAAGTGGGCGCAGCTTCGGTCAGGAGCAGCCCCTTCTCCTCCGCCAGCTTCATAAGCTCTTCCGCATCCTTCTTACTGGTGCAGAAAGGCTTCTCACAGATAACATTTTTCCCTTCCAAAAGTGCCGCCTTTACCTGCTGGTAGTGAAGGCTGTTCGGAGAAGCGACATATACCGTGTTGACTGCCTCATCCGCAAGGAACTCCGCCATATCTGTATAGGTTTTATCTGCCCCGTACTGGTCGCCGAGCTCCTTTGCCTTCTCAACAGTGCGTGAATATACCGCATACAGTCTTATTCCCTCTGTCCTCTTTACCGCATCCAATACCGAATGCACTATTACTCCTGAACCTATGGTTCCAAGTCTTATTTCGTCCATCTTTTTCTCCTGTCTGTATTTTAATTCGCCTTACCTGTATGGCTCTTTGCCACCTCGGTAGCCTCCTCAAGAATCTCGAGTACCTTTATGACCTCTTCGTCCCGGATAACCTTCTCTGCTCCGTTTTCTATCGCATCTATGATATTGTCATAAACTCTCTCGTAATGTGCACAGCCGACCGGAACGCTCTCTGTAACGCTCTCCCCCGCATCGTTTTTATACACCAGTGTTCCCCAGCGCTCTTTTGGAGCGGCTTCGGTGTTTATCTTATGCCTGCCTACCACCTTCTTTTTCCCGGAATTATGCACTACCGGAGGCAGGGTAAAGCTTCCGTTTGTCCCGTGAAGGGTAAATCTCGGATAGTCTATCTGCACGCACATCTGGGTGCTTACGGTAGCCTTGGAATTTCCGTAAAAGAAATCTATGTCAAAATAGTCGTCTCCAACTCCGGGATGATGGATGCTGCGAACATCATAGCGCACCGAGTCCGGTATTCCCCAGAGACTTATCATCTGGTCTATCGTATGCACTCCAAGGTTATATAAGGTTCCGAGATGGTCATACCAGCCGTTGGTCTTAAAGTAGTCATAGTGACCCTCAAGCCTTACCGGTGTGCCGATCCTGCCGCTTTTCAGCACCTCCTTAAGAGCCAGAAAGTCTGCGTCAAACCTGCGGTTCTGATTAGGCATGCATATAAGTCCCTTGCTCTTCGCCAGTTCAAAGACCTCTCTTGCCTCAGCCGCCGTGGGTGCAAAAGGCTTTTCCACCAGAGCGTGTTTGCCTGCGTTCAATATCTGCTTAGCGTAAGGCACATGAAACTGGTCAGGCGTGTTGACCACCACAAGATTTACCTCGTCGTCCTTTAATACCTCGTCCAGATCTTCAGTAAATCTTATCTCCGGATAGAAGGGCTCATATTCCGCAAATACCGGTATGTCCTCCTTCCTCCTGAATACATATTTTACTTTAGCGTCATCCCTGTTCTCCACATAAGGGATATGATATTCTCTTACACTTACTCCAAACCCTATATATGCTATCGTTACCATCTTTAAATCATCTCCTTATTTCATTTTTTTATATCCGAAAGCTATCGCTCCCTTTACCCCGTTTTCCGGGGCATCGCTGCTGAAATATATCTTTAGGTTTTCGGCGGGAAAGGGTTTTCTGGAATGTTCATATATGGCTTCCTTCAGGCTGTCTGCCGGAAACCCCTCCATCGCAACTACACCCCCTCCAAGCACTACGCTATCGGGATTTAATATATTTATCTCCGTCGCCGCCACTCTGGCGAGGGAATCAACAAATTCCAGTATCTCACTGCTGTCACCGTGGTCGATGAACAAACTTCCGATAGGATTGTCTTTAAATTTTGTCTTTTGAAGCGTGCTAAGATATTTGCCTCCTGCCAGACATTCCGCACACCCCCTGTTTCCGCAGCCACACTCGACCTCGCTCCTGCCGAAGGGTATATGTCCCAGCTCTCCGGCCGCTCCGTCTGCCCCCGTCAGAGGCTCCCCGTTTATGAAAATGGAATTGCCTATGCCGGTGCCTGCGTATATACCTATATTTATTCCGTTTTCGGGAATATCCAGTTCCTTCATATCGTTATAAAACAGGAGGTTCACATCCCTTTCGAGAATAGCTCTTACCCCTGTGCGTTCCTCTATCATCCGCTTTAAAGGCGCCCCGTCCAGCCCCCTGATATTCGGTGCCTGGACCAGTGTATCCCTGTTCCGGTTAAGGGTGGCGGGAAGACCTGCGCAAATGGCAGCCACCTCTTTTTCTCCGCCGTTTTCCCTGATATAGCCTGCTATAAAGTCCGCAAGCCTTTCAGCATTTCCCTGCCCGTCTTCACGTAAGAAACTCTTTACCTTTTCGCGTTTAAAGTTCTTTATTTCTCCCTTATCGTTGGATATCCCGAGCCTTATATTCGTCCCTCCAAGGTCAACGCCCGCAATGCCCTTCATATTTCTAACCCTCCCTTTTTATGGAGCATCTTATCCAGCATGTTCTCCACCGTATCCGTGTGATACCTGCCAAGGTCATAAACACTCTCGGACGAGGTGTCCATCGTGATGGGAAGTCCAACCAGCTCCAGCATTTCTCTGTCGTTTTCGTTGTCTCCGAAAGCGGCACATTCCCCTGGCAGTATGTTCAGCCGGTCAAGTATCTTTTTAAGACCGTAGCCCTTATGGATGTATTTTGGCATTATGTCCATCCACGCATTCCCGCTGGTCACTACGTTAAATCTGTCGGAAAAGCGCTCCTGCCACTCAGCCGCATCCTTAACCCCATCCTCTTCATAAATGGAAACCTTAAGAAAGGGCTCCTCCACCGCAGTAAGGTCCTCTACCACACTGCAGTCGTTTCCCACTACATTTTCCATCCAGTCCACATAGGAGTCCTTCTTGGGCTGCAGGTAGCAGTTATACACTCCCGAAAGCAAAGCCTCACAGCCATCTTTCTCCAGCACTGCCCTTATTAGCTCGCTGCCGTCCTCCCGCGGCATCTCCTCCTTGAAGATGAGCTCCTCCTTATAAAAAGCCAGAAAACCGTTTTCACATAAATAGATGATCTCATCCTGAACCGGTGCGAAGAGCCGCCTTAAATTCGTATACTGCCTGCCGCTGGCTGCCGCGAAGTATATTCCTTTTTGAGTAAGCTCCCTGATAAGAGTGAAGATTCCGGGCTCTAACTTCT
>JAFTEI010000103.1 GCA_017453965.1 Lachnospiraceae bacterium | reverse complement strand
GCAGGATAACGCACTCCGCATCCAGGCGGTCGGTTTCCCTCTTCACATACGTCTTCCACATATTGCCGAACTTATCTATTCCACTGCGCTGAAGTAGTTCGGGATCGTCCTGCATTTTCTTCAATGACTCTGACCTGGTCTCAAGCTCGTCCAAATGCCTTGCCATCTCGTTTGCCCTGTTAAACAACCGCTCCAGCTCACTTCCGAAGATATCGTAGATCTGCGGATTGGAGGAGATCCTGTTCCTGAGCGACAGCAGGCGCTTCGCCCTTTCCCCGTCAACGTCATACTTTAAGCCGAAAATGCTGTCATCCTGGTCGGCATCCTGGTTATTAAGCTTCCTGTCCTCCCGGTTCTTCGAGGCCTGGCTCTCCGTGTTCTTTAAGATACCCTCGAGCTGGGCTTCGGCAAAGTCTCCGAGGAAGTCGGCCGTTGAATTGTAGGCCAGCTTTATCTTCTCCCAGGTCTGCTTTACAAAAGCATTGTAGCTCTCCTCATCCTTAAAATTGGAGGCTGAGGCGTCTATCAGATTTCTGCCTGTAACGCCCTTTCTCTTTTTATAGCCGAAATAGGCTGCGTGCTGCTGCATAAAGTTTTCCATGATGGGCGCCATCAGTATTATCCTGCTGCGAATCAGGGCTGCCTTTTCAGGGCTGGTATGGGCGGCGTCTTTATTCAGCACGTCGAGATACCCGGGATTGTATTTGCTCAAAGTCACAAAACCCTTAAGCATATCGGTGTAGCGCTGCATCTGAAGCATGTTTTTCGCCATATACTTATTGGTGAACATTTGGGGAGTGAGATTGAAATTCAAAAGCTTGTCCGCCAGCTCATCCATAAGGGCCGCCTTCTGGGCGTCGCTCCCCTGTGTATATACTCTTAAAAGCCTCTTGTTGTATTCGAAGCCGTCCTTGCGCTCAGAGCGGGTCTCCGTACCCAAAAGCCCCAGCTGTTTTGTCCTGAAGAATCCCTTTTTGGTCATGGAAAAGAAGGCCCGGAGTCCCTCGTCCATTTCCTGCTCCCTTGAATACTCCGTCTGATTACCATAGATAGTCTCTATGACGGTTTTTTTCAGCTCAGCCGCAGGGCCCTCCTCCTTCCCGAGAGCCAGGGTAAACTTTTTCTTCTGGAGAAGGATGCCGTTACGCCACTCCTTAACGAGCTTCGTATCCTGGTCTTTGAGTACATATGCCTCCTTAAGTACATTCTGATCCTCTCTGTTCCTGAAATAGTCATTATGATAATCCCGGTACTTGTCCAGCTCGTTCATTTCCCGCACCGTATTTTTGTCAAAGCGGGCCTTTGTCTCTGCATGAGCTGTCTTATACTCTTCGATCTTTGTTCTTTCCTTTTTGCGGGACTTCCAATAGCTTTTCTCCTCAGGCTGCTCCTGGGCCTCAAAGCTGCCCTCCAGAGCGCCCTCTACGTGAGTCTTTGGGATCGAATCCAGCTTCTCCCTGTACTTATCCTGCCTCTTCCACAGTGGATAGTATTCCTTCTCGATCTGCTCCTCATGCTCGAGATAAGTCTTGTCCTTCCACTTGTTCTCCATCTCCTGATTGCCGTACTGGAGCCTTTCGTTTGCGGTCTCCTTCGTGACCTGATTGGTCTCAAGGCTGTCTACTACCTTCTTCTGCTGCTCGAATGAAAGTTTTATATCCATTTAAAATACTCCTTTCAGCCTTATGCAAATATATATCTGTACGAAATATTATCGGGGGTCTCGAAAATATAATTTATGATCCGCTCTCCCCTTTTTTCCACCGTCTGGATCAAGAGCCGCGTATCTCCCTCGTACTTTTCAGTCACCAGCGCCGCCGCCTTCTCTAAAAGGGCAAGCAGTACCGCCGGCTCATTGTCCCTGGCGTAGACAGCCGAAAGTAAAAGAGTTCTGTCCGTCAGCTTTTCGATCACCGCAAAGCCCTCGAGCTGGTTATCCGTGACCAGCAGCACGCTCACCTCCCGGTCGATGTCTTGAGAGTCCAGACCTCCGTGGGGAAGGATAGCTCCCAGCCTCTCGGCGCTCCTTGTGAGGTGTTTGAGCTTCCCGGGGTCTGCCTCCGAAAAAGGGACTCCCTTTCCCGTTTTACCATAGATCTGGGTATTTTTAATGTCCTCCACCCTTATCATATATACATCATATTCCGGGTCGGCGCTCGTAAAGCCGTAGTGCTCGAGGAAACCTGCGAGGGCCTCCTCTTCCTCCCCGTATACCAGAAACTCCGTATCAAACCCGGTCTCCTCGTCCAGGAAAAAGAGCCTCCTGGCCTCATCGAGCAGGAAACGCCCCGCACCCCTGCCGCGATATGCCGGAGCTACATAAAAGGATGAGATCTTAAGCTCATACTCATCCGGCCTTATGCAGAGGGCTCCCGCTGCCATGGGCTTCCCTCCCTCCAGGTCGTCGGCGACGAGCCCAAGGGGCAGGATACGATAGTCTCCCTCTATAAATTCCCGGTCTGTCTTCGAAATAAACCCCCGGTAAAACTCCAAATTTTCTTTTGTGATCGGCGTTACCTTCATCCCTTACTCCTTTCAGTTCGTCGTTTTATGATTTAAATCGTTTTACTGCAAAATCGTGGAAATATTACGTCTATAGATCGCGGAAATTGTCTCGCAGTTGTGGTTTTGCCTTCTATGTCATTAGTTACCTATTATTCTTTTGATGAGATGCTGGACATTGCGGCAGATTAGACAACAAGTTTATTCTGCCACCGGCTCTAACGCGACCGGGAAACCAGCAGATTTGTAAGTATGCCAAGGACAGTCGCTGCGGCGACCTCGGTTATTGTTACCGCGCCGAAGTTTAAGCTGAGCTGCCCTGCCCCGGTTATCAGGATCACTGAAATCACAAAGATATTCCTGTTTTCGTTCAGGTCCACATTCTGTATCATTCTAAGCCCCGAGGCCGTGATAAAGCCATATGCCGCTACGCAGATACCGCCCATTACGCAGGATGGCATAGAGCTTATGAAGGCCATAAAGGGTGTAAAAAACGCGAAGCCGATACAGCCTAAGGATGCCGCCAGCGTGGTTATGGTGGAGGCATTTCCCGTCAGTGCCACACAGGCTATCGCCTCTCCGTAGGTCGTATTCGGACACCCCCCGAAAAAAGCTCCCACAATGGAGCCGAGCCCGTCTCCGAGCAGGGTCCTCTCCAGCCCGGGTTCTGTCAGCAGATCTTTCCCTACTATTGAGGAGAGATTTTTATGATCTCCGATATGCTCCGCAAAGGCCGCAAGGGCTACCGGTATATATGCGGTAAGGATCGTAATGACATACGAAACGGAAAGCTCACTTACTCCGTCGATGGCTTTTATGAAAACAAAATCGGGAACACTGATAAAGGAAGCCAGCGAGACTGTCCCATCCGGGAACATCGTACGGGAAAAGATCTCAAAATCGACGATTTTTAAGGCATCAATATTTAAAACATTTCCTGCCACAGTAAATCCAGCGGCGACGGCATAGCCCGCGACCATCCCCAGCAGAAAAGGGATGAGCTTAAGGATATTATTTCCGTAGACCGAGCTTATAATCGTAACCACAAGCGTAACAAGAGCGCAAATGATCGTGACATACTCCGAAGCCACAGGCACACTCCCGCCGGTACCCAGGGCTGCCATCACATTCCCTGTTCTCATATTGCTTACCGCGTTGCCGGCGAGCGAAAGCCCGATTATCGCAATGCTGGGTCCGATGACCACAGGCGGCATAAGCCTTTCTATCCAGCCAACTCCCACCTTCTTTACTACAATAGCTAGAACGACATACACCAGACCCGCGGCTGTGGCGCCGATAATGAGGCCGAGCATTCCGAGCCCTACCGAAACTCCTCCCGCAAAGGCCGCCAGCATGCAGCCGAGGAAGGTAAAGGACGAGCCCAGGAACATCGGGCTTTTAAGACCTGTCAGCAGCAGATAAAGAAAGGTTCCCGCCCCTGCCCCGAACATCGCCGCTGCGGGCGAGACCCCATGTCCGATCAGCATCGGCAGCGCGGTCGTCGCGGTCAGGATGGCCATCATCTGCTGCAAAGCCAAGGATATGAGCCTCGGGAAAGGCGGTCTGTCAGATATTCCGTAATTTAATTTCATAAGCTTTAAACCTCGGGAGTAAACTAGTTTTATTATTCATTATTATACATTATTTTAACTGATTTTAGCATATATATACATATTATTTACGGCGTTATATGTATATCGTCAAAACGGACAGCCACTTAAAGCGCAGCTGCCCGCCCGGTCTGTTTTCAGTAGTGGTATTTTTTTCGCAGGGCGACCATAAAGATGCTGCCGGTGACAGTTGCCATAAGCTCAGCGAAAACGACAGAACACCATATGCCGTCCACTCCGAGCAGCAATGGAAGGAGGAGCACAGCCCCAAGGTCGAAAATAAAGGTCCGCAGAAAAGATATAAGCGCCGATACCTGCCCGTCGTTCAGAGCTGTGAAGAAGGCTGAGCTGAAAATAGCCATTCCCGTAAAAAGGTATCCGATGGAAAATATCCTGAAGGCATGCACGGCCTGCTGTACCAGGTGCCCTTCATTATTCAGGAACAAAGCGGAAAACGGAAGGGCCAGCGCTTCGGAAAGGATGAACATAATGACGGATGTAAGCCAGATGATCACAAGACTCCTCTTTCGCAGATTCTTAAGCTCCTCATGATTCTGCGCGCCGTAATGATAACTGAACACAGCTCCCACCCCATTGGAATACCCGACAAAAACAGCGCAGAATATGAGGCTGAAATACATTAACAGGCCGTAGATGACAACTCCATCCTCACCCGCGTATTTGAGCAGCTGTACATTGTAGACGATCCCAACCAGGGACGTGGCGGCCTCCGCCATAAATTCCGAAGAACCGTTTATACAGCATTTGAAGAGTGCCCTGCCGTCCCATACAGGCTTTACAAGCTTCAGCAGGCTGTTATTCTTCCGGCCGAAATAAAAAAGCGGAAACACACCTCCCACGAACTGGGACAGGGCCGAGGCTGCCGCTGCCCCCGCAAGCCCCCACTTAAAGCCGATGATAAAGATCGCATCCAATAAAATATTACAAAGTCCCGCGCATACCGTGACCGTAAGACCCAGCCCCGGCTTTTCGGCAACAACAAAGAAAAGCTGGAACTCATATACCAATATCCATACGGGGAGCGCCAGAATAAATATCCTTCCATACAATACAGTGTTTTCAAGCAGCCTCCCTTCGGCCCCGAGCGCGGCTGTGATCTGTGGCATAAATATAAACCCCGCTATCGTCATCAAAATGCCAAGGACCATGGAAGTCATCACGATCAGGGAGAAAAGGCTGTTCGCCTTCTTCCTGTTCTTCTCCCCAAGAGTCTTTGCGATAAGTGCGCTGCCGCCCACGCCGATCATATAAACGATGGTTCCCATGATATTAAGCACCGGTATGATCAGATTGACGGCCGCAAATTCCGTCTTTCCCACAAAATCAGCGACAAAATATCCGTCCACAACGATGTAGAGTGACGCGAATATATTCATCACTATTGAGGGAAACGTAAATCGCAGCAGCTTCCCGTATGTAAAATGCTCCGACAGATGGATTCTTGATTTCATATTCCCTTAAGTTCCTGTTCTTTCCTTCTATCTGACGTTTATTATAAATTTTACCAATCGAGTAGGGAAGATGCAATCTCCCTACTCGCCGCGCGACCCGTGCCCGGCAAAGCCGGGATATTACATTGCACGGGCCTGTGCAATCAAGTAGGGGTGATGATATCCCCCTACTCGCCGCGCGGGGCGCGTCCGGCGTAAGCCGGAATATTTCCTTGCGCGCCCCTGCGCATAAAAAAGAGGATTGCAGTGACAAAAGCCTGCAATCCCCATATAAGTATTCTCCCTCAGTTCTTATTTTTGTGTTATATTCGCCCCCGCTTCAATAAAGCCCTTAAACAGCGGATGTGGCCTGTTGGGGCGGGACTTGAATTCCGGGTGAAACTGCACGCCGATAAAAAAGTCCTTATCCTTTAATTCCACGGCCTCCACGAGCCTTCCGTCGGGGGAGAGGCCGGACAGGACGAGGCCCTTTTCCTGAAGGCTCTCCCTGTAGTCGTTGTTGAATTCATAGCGGTGCCTGTGTCTTTCGTTTATCTCCAATGTCTTATAGCATTTCTCCATGCGGCTCCCCTTTAAGATACTGCAGGGGTAGCTTCCGAGCCTTAGGGTCCCGCCCTTTTCCACCTCGTCCGACTGCCCCGGCATAAAATCGATGACCTTATTTTGAGAGGGCTCGTGAAATTCCCCCGAGCAGGCGTCCTTAATTCCCGCCACGTTCCTGGCGAATTCTATGACGGCTATCTGCATCCCAAGGCAGATCCCCAAGTAGGGGATATTGTTTTCCCTCGCGTAGCCCGCTGCCAAAATCATGCCCTCTATGCCCCTGTCTCCGAAGCCTCCCGGCACTATAATTCCCGAAACACCCTCAAAGCAGTCCTTTAAATTCCCCTCATTTACCTCCTCGGAATCGACCCATCTGATATTTATACGGGCATTGAGGGAATACCCGGCGTGCCTTAGGGCCTCCGCCACCGAAAGATAAGCGTCGTGGAGCTGCACGTATTTTCCCACCAGGGCTATGGTCAGCTCCCTCTCCGGATTTTTAATGAGCCTTATGAGCTCCTCCCACTCTCCAAGCTCCGGCTCAGGCGCCTCTATTCCAAGCTCCCTGCAGACCACCCCGGAAAACCCTGAGCCCTCCAGCATTAGCGGCGCCTCGTAGAGACACTCGAGCGTCCTGTTTTCAATGACGCAGTCCTCATGCACGTTGCAAAACATCGATATCTTTTTAAATATCCCCTCGTCCAGGGGCTCGTTGCAGCGAAGCACGATGATATCCGGCTTGATCCCCATGCCCTGAAGCTCCTTTACGGAGTGCTGGGTCGGCTTCGATTTATGCTCGTTCGAGCCGTGCAGATAGGGCACCAGCGTCACGTGTATAAATAAGCTCCCCTTGGGCCCTGTTTCAAGGGATATCTGCCTCACGGCCTCCAGAAAGGGCTGGGACTCGATATCCCCGATCGTCCCCCCTATCTCCGTTATCACCACATCCGCCCCGGTCTCCTTTCCGGCTCTGTAGACAAAGGCCTTGATCTCATTGGTGATATGGGGGATGACCTGGACCGTCGAGCCCAGGTACTCCCCCCGCCTCTCCTTATTTAAGACGTTCCAGTAGACCCTGCCGGAGGTCAGATGTGAAAACCTGGTCAGATTCTCGTCGATAAACCTTTCGTAGTGGCCGAGGTCCAGATCCGTCTCCGCCCCGTCCTCGGTGACGTAGACCTCCCCGTGCTGGTAGGGGCTCATGGTCCCGGGGTCGACGTTTATATAGGGGTCCAGCTTCTGGGCCGCCACCTTCAAGCCCCTCGCCTTTAAGAGCCGCCCGAGGGAGGCCGCCGTTATCCCCTTTCCGAGGCCCGAAACCACTCCTCCGGTCACAAAAATATATTTAGTCTTAGTCGTCATCATCTGTAAATAACCTCTTAAATTAAAACAGCCCGAAAACC
Source organism: Lachnospiraceae bacterium (assembly GCA_017453965.1). GTDB lineage: Bacteria > Bacillota > Clostridia > Lachnospirales > Lachnospiraceae > NK4A144. Next base: position 2,476 of record JAFTEI010000103.1, on the reverse strand, counting down.
ATGCCGGATGCGCTATGCGCATCCAAACGGCGTTCGAAAAATGCCACCGTCATAGCTTCCTAAAGATTTGTATATCCCATGAGCGCACAGTCCACCTCCGCTGCCACGGCCCTGCCCTCCGCAATGGCTCTGACCACGAGGGACTGCCCTGTATGGACATCTCCCGCCGCATATACCTTTGGCCTGGAAGAGGCGTGCTTCCCGGGCTCCGTCTTAATATTGGTGCGCGTATCGACCTCCACCTTAAAGGCGTCCGTTACATATTTCTCGCTGCCCAAGAACCCCGCCGCAATGAGGACGAGCTGGGCGGGACAGCTGCGCTCGCTCCCCTCCACCGGCACCATGTTCATCCTGCCCGTGGCGGCGTCCCTGACCGACTTTAGGGACACGAGCACCACCTCCTTAAGCTGACCCTCCTTGTCCTTTATAAACTCCTTGACCGTAGTCTGGTAAACTCGGGGGTCGTGGCCGAATTTCCAAATGGCCTCCTCCTGCCCGTAGTCCACCTTGAGTATCCTCGGCCACTCCGGCCAGGGATTGGTTTTAAGTCTCTGCTCCGGCGGCTCCGCCATCATCTCCAGCTGGGTCACGCTCCTGGCTCCGAGCCTTATACAGGTTCCCACACAGTCATTGCCCGTATCTCCCCCGCCGATTATCACCACGTCCTTATCCCTCGCCAGCTCATAGGGCACGGTCTTGAGCCCGCTGTCCAAAAGCCTCCTGGTAACCTCCGAGAGAAAATCCACGGCAAAAAAGATTCCATGGGCCTCTCTCCCCGGAGCCGCTATATCTCTGGGCTGCGAGGCCCCGCAGCATAAAATGACGCTGTCAAATTCCTTTTCGAGCTCCTCCGCCCCGATGTCCCTGCCTATGTCCCTATTGACCTCAAACCTTACCCCCGCTTCCTCCATAAGGGCGATCCGCCTGTCGATAAGGGCTTTATCCAGCTTCATATTCGGAATGCCATATCTTAAGAGTCCCCCAACTCTGTCCCGCCTTTCATAGACCGTGACCTCATGGCCCCTGCGGTTTAAAAGCTGAGCCGCTGCGAGGCCCGCCGGCCCGCTGCCCACCACGGCTATCCTCTTTCCCGTCCTCACCTCCGGCCTCTCTTCCCTTACGAGCCCGTGCTCATAGGCATATTCGATCACCGACTTCTCGTTCTCCTTCGTAGAGACCGGGGCGTCGTGCACCCCGCAGGCACAGGCCGCCTCGCAAAGAGCCGGACAGACCCTGCTGGTAAATTCGGGAAAGCTGTGGGTCATCGACAGCCTCTTATAGGCCTCCTTATAGCGCCCCCTGTAGACCAGGTCGTTTATCTCCGGCACGAGATTGTGGAGGGGACAGCCGGACATCATCCCGCTGATCATCACTCCCGCCTGGCAAAAGGGCACTCCGCAGTCCATACACCTGCCCGCCTGGACGCTCTGGGCGGCCGGCTCCAGCCTCTCATGAAACTCCTTAAAATCCCTGACCCGCTCTTCCTCGGGCCTTACCCTGCCGTCCTCCCTTGCATGCTCCAGAAATCCGTTTATCTTCCCCATTATCTTGCACCTCCCGTAAAAGTCCTGAAAGCCTCGATCTTTGCGGTTTCATCGTCCGCCCCGGCCTCCATTTCCTTCGCTATGAGCCTCCTGATCTCCTTATAGTCCGCAGGGATTATCTTCTTAAAATGCGGTATATATTCCTCAAAGCGGGAAAGAATGAGACCCGCCTTTCTGGAGTGGGTCGCCTCCTCATGGGCGGCTATCAGCTTCCTTAGCTCCGCTATGTCCTCCTTGTGCCCGGGCACCTCCATACTCACCAGCTGCTTATTCAGGTTCTTATAAAGCGTGTTGTCCTCATCCAGCACATAGGCCACGCCGCCGCTCATGCCAGCCGCAAAATTTTTCCCGACGCTTCCTAAGACCACTACGGTCCCTCCCGTCATATATTCGCAGCCGTGCTCTCCCACGCCCTCTACGACGGCCGTGGCCCCGGAATTTCTGACCGCGAATCTCTCTCCTGCCTTTCCCGCGATATAGGCCTGACCCGAGGTGGCTCCGTACAGAGCCACGTTGCCCGCGATCATATTTTCCTCGGGATCGTATTTGGCCGCCTTTGCCGCCGCCACTATGAGCTTTCCTCCCGACAGTCCCTTTCCGAGGTAGTCGTTGCAGTCCCCTGAAAGCTTAAGGGTAAGGCCCGCGGGAATAAAGGCTCCGAAGCTCTGTCCTCCTGAGCCCCTGCAGCTCACCGTGATCGTATCCTCTTTAAGTCCGGCGGGGGCCTTTCTGGTGATCTCCGCCCCCAGGAGGGTGCCGAAGGTCCTGTCGGTGCTCCTGACCGCGAGCTCCACCGAGGCCTTTTTACCGGTCTTTATCGCCCTTTGCACCTCCCCGTTATTTAAGAGCTCTTTCTCGTCCCTGGTCTCCCCGAGCTTAAAATCATAGAGGTCCTTCTCCCCGATACCGGCCTCATCCTCAATATGTAAAAG